>NZ_JBEUTW010000072.1:0-7792 GCF_040492675.1 Bacillus sp. AP50 | reverse complement strand
ATAGTGAATAGAATGATAAGGTTGCCCAGCAAATCCCCATATAACCATTATTCCGATTACGGCTATTCCGATTCCTTCGTTACATAGCAATAAAGATTTTCTTGAAAAACGATCAATACTTTGCCCAATGAATGGTGTTAATAAAAACATAATGAGGGTTGCAATG
Organism: Bacillus sp. AP50; assembly: GCF_040492675.1. Classification (NCBI taxonomy): domain Bacteria; kingdom Bacillati; phylum Bacillota; class Bacilli; order Caryophanales; family Bacillaceae; genus Bacillus; species Bacillus sp. AP50. Next base: position 7,626 of record NZ_JBEUTW010000072.1, on the reverse strand, counting down.
ATAGAAACATAACCAAATGTTGTCTCTCCTCCACTCTCTTTAATTAACAGCCAAGGAATCGTTATCATAACAATTCCGGAACCAATAGCAGATAGACTATTGGCTCCTAGAATGTAATACAAACGAGAATCATGATAAAGTGAGGACATATCACTCCACTCCTAGTTGTTTTTTCACCTCTTTATATACGCTCATATATGCTTTTAATTCTTTAACTACATCATGAATTAATGGTTTTGCATCTTCCCCAAGTTCACCATCTTGCACATGTAATCCATCAAGCACAACTTGTTTTGGAATTGCATTTGCATAAACACCTCTAGCGACCGTTCGCATGCTGTTTAATGCATTTATTCCACCTTTACCGCCACCAGCAACCGCTAACAATGCAACTGGTTTATGAATAAATTCACTACTACTTAAGTAATCTAAAGAGTTTTTCAGCGCACCGCTCATCGCATTATGATATTCTGGTGTACATAATACAACCCCATCCGCAGCTTTCACTAACGTTTTTAATTTTTTTACTGCCTCTAAATCACGTTGCGACTCTTCTCCATTGTATAAAGGTAACTCCTCAATTGCTAAATCATATAATTCCCCTTCAAATTGATCCGCAATATATTTTGCCACCACGCGAGTTCTACCAAATTTTCTTGGTGTACCGTTAATAACGACTAGTTTCATGATTATTTCTCCCCTTTGTTTTCAAGTTCTACTTATATATTATCAGAAATTTCTATACAAAATACAATATAAAGAGTTAACTTGTTTCATAAAATAGTATGATAAACAAAAAAGAACTCATACTTTCGTATGAGTTTCGTACAATTACTTTGTTTCATCTCTCATGCTCAATGTACCTAAACTTTCATTTGCTTCAAAATAATTATATGCCTTTTCCGCTAATCTTTTCCGTTCTTCTGGTAATTCTATATATTTCATTACGTTTTCAATTATTTTTTCGTACGGAGTAAATACAATTCCTGGCCACTCTACCTCATCTTCTGGATTACTATTTTCGGAAATAATAAATTTCTTATTCGCGACTGCATAAGACACGCGAGGTGTTTCAAGAATTCCTGATAAGTAAAAATGAATATTTAATATAATTTTAGCTCTAGCAATCAATTCATTTCTAACAATTCCCCACGCATTATTTTTAAAAACTATATTTAAATTCGGGGCAATCGCTTTTAGATGATCAAAAATAGCTTGTCGCCTCGGATTAAGAGCACCTATAAACAGAATATCAATATCTTCAATAATCTCATCTTCAAACGCATCTTTTTTTATTTCCAAAGTTGGAGCATAGTTCATTTCTACATGTTTTATTTCTTTTCCTACCCCTTTTTGTTGAAGCCATTCTATATTTTGTTTACTATAATCCCAAATCACTCTATCTTTTAATAATATTAAATAAAGAGGATGCGCATATGGACTTCCTTCGTATAGCTGTTCTAAATTATAAATAATTGCATCTTTCGGAAGAAGATTCGGGTTATATGCGTATGTATGTGCTCCAAAAACAACTGTATTCTTTGCATTTTCCAGTATTGTTTCTGATATAATTACTGTATTTCCCTCCTGCTCCAACCGCCACTTTAAAGCTCGCGCAACATCTATGAAACTACCGTATGTCTTTGGGCATATAAAAAGACAATAATCATATTCTTTATTCAAATAAACTTCCATTAATCTTAAATTATTTTTATATAAATCTACATCTGGATGTTTAAGTACCAACTCATTTGCATGTTTTCTTGCTACTTTATATAATCCAGCATAATAAGCAGCGATGCATCTTCTTAATTCGATTCTTTCCCGGTCCTCATCTAATACATCCATGTTTAAAAGAAGATTTGCGATACAATACGCTTTTAAATGATCACGATCATAATAATAGTCTAGTAGTGGCATCAATTCTTCATACGTATTTCCATGCACCGATTCTCCTAGTTCAATCGCCCATCGCATTAATTCCATGATTACTCCACTACTCCTTTAATCGAAAATGTATTTAATAAAATTTCGCATTATTCTCTACTATATTTGCTATATGAAATGGAATCTTTTCTTTTATCGATTCCAAATACTTTTGCGACACCGCCCCTAAATGTTTTTTATGAGGTATATAGAAAGCACTAATAGAAATTTCATAGTCAAATAAGTAATCATACACATGATAATCTACAAATAGTAGATCATCCTTTGGAAAAGGAATTTCCTTCCCTTGCAGAGCATACATCAAAGCAATATTGTTTTGAGATCGTAATCGATACAACCTTGCAAGTTGGTATAATGGTTCAGCCCGGGTTGGTCTATATTCCCAAGCTTTTTGAAAATAAAAAACAGCTAATGCTAAATATTGCTCTTCTTGCCCTTTAACAGTTTCTTTTTCATCAGCATCTGTCACTTCATTTTGTTTATTTGCTGAACGATTTGCTAACTGCTCATAACAAAATCCTATTCGCAATAACGAATAGAATACCTCTTCAACCCATCCTCCTGCTTCCACTCGTTTTTTATACCATTTAATTGAATTCTCAAATTGACTTAAATGAAAATAAGTCTGAGCTAAATAAAATAAATATCTTATATGCAAATCTGGCGTTGTTTCTGGGTCGTTTATTCCCTGTAACAACAACCTCTCATCTCTTTCAAATTTATCAGCTTTGCTCCCGCCATCTCCGGGATCATTCACGACAAGAGTCTCTAACCGAGCTACCCTCGTATTGTAATTCGCTCCAACTTTTGAACGATCTATATCCCAATACTCATGAGTAACACCGACAGATTTCCATGGTAAAGAAGCTTTTAAAAGACGTGTAAGCCAATATTTAATATGAACATCATATTGTAATGTAAGATAATGATCTTCCGTTAAGCTCGTTTTATCGAAATTCGGATCAACCTCTAAAATCATATCCGCATCTAATATTAACAAATAATCTGCTTCTGGGTATGTTTTTTGCGCTAACGAAACAGCTAAGCTTCTGTTATAACCAAAGTTTTTAAACGGCTCATGATGAACCGTCCCAGGTATCTCATTTTCCTTACACCAATTTTCAATAATTTCAGGCGTATTATCCGTCGATCCAGTATCACAAATAGAAACAAAGTCTACAATTGATTTTGTTGCATTTAAACATCTTTCCATAATTCTAGACTCATTTTTGACGATCATACAAAGACATAACTTTTTTTCTTCCTTTACAGACTTCACTTGCTCATTTCCCATTTAACCACCTCATATTTTATTAACACGCTCTTCTCATATGTAACAACATTTCTTAGCTATACTGATGACATAAGCACCCTTTTACTATTTATGAAAACTTCATTTTATTTATTCTTACTTTTATGTTGAGATATATTTCATGCAGCGCTTTATATTTGATACAATCAATACAAAAAAACATAATGCGGGAATCCGTACATTTCAAAGTCTAAGAGGAGGTTATTGTCATTTGTGACAAAAAAACGATGATTGATTGGTATTTTTAAATTAGTAATTTCTTAAACTATAAAAAAGAAACTTGCGCTTATGCACAAGTTTCTTTTCAAAAACATCCTTATTTTTTCACAACTTCATGTCCACCGAACTGATTACGTAGTGCTGAAACTACTTTTCCATGGAATGTATCATCTTCCTGAGAACGATAGCGCATAAATAATGACATAGCGATTACTGGTGCTGCAGCTTGAAGTTCAAGTGCAGTTTCAACAGTCCATTTTCCTTCTCCTGAAGAGTTCATTACACCTTTAATGCCATCTAGTTTCGGATCTTCTGCAAATGCTTTTTCAGTTAAGTCCATTAACCAACCACGGATAACTGATCCATTCGCCCATACTTTTGCAACATCTTCATAATTGAAATCAAAGTCACTCTTATCTAGTACTTCAAATCCTTCAGCGATTGCTTGCATCATGCCGTACTCAATACCGTTATGAACCATTTTTAAGAAATGACCACTACCAACACGGCCAGCATAAGAATAGCCATTTTCTACTGCTAAATCTTTAAATAAAGGTTCTAATTGGTCGTAAATTTCTTTTTCTCCACCAACCATTAAGCAAGCACCGTATCTAGCTCCTTCTACACCGCCTGATGTACCGATATCTATATAATGTAATCCGAAGCTTTTTGCTTCTTCAGCACGGCGTAACGTATCTTTATAGAATGAATTTCCGCCTTCAATAACGATATCACCTTCATCTAATAACGGATAAACATCTTTTAGTACTGACTCTACAACTTCTCCTGCAGGCACCATTACCCAAATTGTACGAGGAGCTTCTAGTTCAGCGATCATTTCTTTTAATGTATGACGTGCAGTAATTCCTAGTTTTCCTGCCTTTTCAACAAGCTCTTTATTTACATCGTATACAACTACTTCATGCTTGTCTTCATATAAGTGTTCAGCTAATGGGAATCCCATTTTTCCTAATCCAATTAAACCTAGTTTCATATTAATCAATCTCCTATTCTATACAAATATATTTAATATCGAAATTAGCCCAAGTGCTACTACAGATAATATAGTCTCCATTGCAGTCCATGTTAATAATGTTTCTTTCACAGTCATTCCGAAATACTCTTTAATCATCCAAAATCCTGAATCATTCACGTGTGATAAAATTAATGACCCTGCACCAGTTGCAAGTGCTAATAATTCAACATTTACACCTGGTGTGCTTGCTGCAATCGGCGCAACAATACCAGCTGCTGTCATCATAGAAACAGTTGCCGATCCAGTTGCAATTCGAATAAGTGCCGCAATTCCCCACCCTAATAATATCGGTGAAATATGTGATTCTTTCGCCATATCTGCAATTGTCGTTCCAATTCCAGAATCTAATAGTACTTTATTAAATGCGCCGCCTGCACCAATAACTAACAATATGTTTGCAATAGGTCCAAGGCAATCATTTGTAAATTGTAACACTTTATCTTTTGAGAAACCTTTTGCATATCCAAGACTAAAGAAAGAGTAAATGGTTGCAATTAATAAAGCGACAATCGGATCTCCAATAAAGTGTAATACTTGTGCTAGTTGACTCGTTTTATTTAATGCAACTTCTGCTATTGATGCACCAAGCATAAGAAATACTGGAAGTAAAATTGTAAACAATGTATTCCCAAAGCTTGGAAGCTCTTTTTTATTATCTTTTTCAATAAATTGCTCCGCTATATCTAATGGTACTTCCTTATGTATACGAGCACCAATCCATTTCCCGTAAAGTGGACCTGAAATAATTGCAGTTGGAAGTCCGACAATTAATGCATATAAAATTGTCTTCCCTACATCTGCTTTAAAAATACCAACTGCCGCCATTGCCGCTGGATGCGGCGGCACTAGTCCGTGCACAACGGATAGTCCTGCTACTAGCGGGATACCGATTGTAATAAGTGATACCCCTGTTTCTAATGCAATTGTAAATACTAACGGAATTAATAGTACAAATCCAACTTGGAAAAATACCGGAATCCCTACTAAAAATGCAACGAACATCATCGCCCAGTGAACTCGTTTCTTCCCAAAACGATTAATTAATGTGTTAGCGATACGTTCAGCACCACCAGATTCGGCCATCATTTTTCCAAGCATCGTTCCTAGTGCTAAAACTATTGCTAAAAATCCTAACGTATTACCAAGTCCTAGTTTAATAGAATCAATAATTCCTGGATCTTTTGGTGAAGTTCCAATTAAAGGCATTCCCATTGCTAATCCTACACCAATTGCTGTTAAAATTAATGCGACAAATGGATGCCATTTTACTACCGTAATAAGTAAAAGTAGTATGACAACTGCCGCTAGTACGATCCCAACTACCATTTCTCCCAATCCCCCTATTTTTTACGTTGGAAAGCAGCTATACAATCAAATTCTTCCTTCAAGCGATTGTAAAGTCGTTCATACATATAAAACATTTCTAAATATATAGCCGTATTTTCTTTATTCGGTACATGATGATGGACAATATCAATCCAATCCTTTACCTCTTCAAGAGAATCAATTTTTCCTACAGCATACAAAGCAACTGCCGCTGCCCCAAGCGCAGATGCTTCATGACTTTCAGGTACAAGCAATTCTTTTCCCATCATATCGGACAACATTTGTCTCCAAAATGCAGATTTTGCAAACCCTCCTGAAACTCGTATTTCAGTAAGTGGCCCTGTACAATCCCTGATTGCGAGTGCTACTGAATATACACTCATACAAACACCTTCCATCACTGCACGTATAAAATGTTCTCGCTTATGTTGAAGATTGATTCCAAAGAATGTACCACGAGCATTTGCATTCCAGTAAGGTGCGCGTTCTCCAGATAAGAAAGGTAAGAACAATAGCCCATCCGCTCCAGCTGGTACGCTTTCTGCATATTTAATTAATAAATCATAAGGATCAATGCCGAGCTTTCTTGCTACTTCTTGCTCTGGACTACCAAATTCATCACGTAACCATCTCAGTAATATTCCGCCGTTATTCGTTGGACCACCGATTACCCAGTGCTCATCTGTTAATGCGTAACAAAACGTTCTCCCTTTCTCATCTGTATTTATATTTGATGAGATTGTTCGAACCGCACCACTCGTTCCAATCGTAATTGCAGCCGCACCCGGTGATATCGCACCAACTCCTACATTTGCAAGAACCCCATCACTTGCTCCGATGACAATTGGTGTTTCTGCACTTATCCCCATCTTCTGTGCTAATTCTGGCTTCATACCTGATAAAATATATGTAGTTGGTACAGGGGTTGATAATTTTTCTGGTGACATATGTAACATAGTTAAAACATTTTTATCCCAGTTTAATGTTTCTAAATTAAATAACCCCGTAGCAGAAGCAATCGAATAATCAACTACGTAGCGTGAAAATAATTGGTAAATCACATACTCTTTAATGGAAATGAATTTATAGGCACTTGTATATAACTCTGGTTCCTCTTCTTTCATCCATAACAATTTAGAAAGTGGTGACATCGGATGAATCGGTGTACCTGTACGTCTATAAATTTCATGCCCATTCATTTGTTGTAATAATTTTTCTGATTGCTTCGTACTTCGATTATCTGCCCAAATGATAGAACGCGTTAATGGCGCACCATTTTCATCTACTGCAATTAATGCGTGCATAGCTGTACTAATACCGATTGAAGAAATATCTTCTGGTAATACATTACCTTTTTCAATGGCAACGCTTACACTTTTGTATACAGCGGCACATATTACATCAGGATCTTGCTCAGCCCATCCTACATTCGGTTGAATAATTGGGTAATCGATTGCATGTGATGCAATGACTTTTCCTTTTTCTGTGAACACAACCGTTTTTGTACTTGTGGTACCGATATCAATCCCGATTACTCTCCCCCTTGTTTCCATGCGAATCTTCCCTTCATTTCTAGCAAAATACGATTTAGTAAACCGTTTACATGAATTAGTATATAAAATATTTTTTCATTTATCAAGTTATAAAAAGAAAATTTTTTTCATATCAAAAAATAAATCCCCTCATTCCATTTCACTTATATACTACATTTAGCTTTTCCATGCGGTAAAATTACGTTATATTCGTTACGCAATACACTCTTTCCTCTCATTAACAACACATACAT
>NZ_JBEUTW010000071.1:0-2851 GCF_040492675.1 Bacillus sp. AP50 | reverse complement strand
TATATTTCTCAACTTGCAACACGTTTGCTCTTTCTCTTACCTATTTCTAATCAACTTGCAACACGTTTGCGGTATCCTTTCCCTATCTCTTTCAACTTGCAACAGTATAATTTATTTCTCAACTAAGTAATTCTAAAAAAAATCATGTCATTTTAAAGTTTTCAAGCTATTTTTCTCATATTTTTTATAAGTTACATACATAATATGCAACATGTTTGCGGTATCCTTTCCCTAACTTTTCTATCATCTTCACCATAAACCTTTATATACCAAGGGTTTAGGTGCTTTTCCATTTACTTTTATACATATCATCCAACTTGCAACACGTTTGCGGTATGCATGCCCTTATTTTTCTCACAAGATGCAACAGTGTTTGCGGTATCCTTTCCCTATTTTCATTCTATAAATGCCGACCAATCCTTTTATATCAAGGGTATTTATTACAATTCATTTTTAATGATTGCGTTCACTAACTTGCAACATGTTTGCGGTATCCTTTCCCTAACTTCCCTGCCATTTTCACTCTAATCCTTTATATACCAAGGGTTTAGGTGCTTTTTCGCTTACTTTTATACATACCACACAACTTGCAACACGTTTGCGGTATCCTTAACACAAAAAAAAATCATGAAATTCTCTTATCCCTTGATACAACTAGCTTCATAAGCTGTTGCAAGTTGCTAATTTTCTTCTTAAAGGAGCACCTTTCATCATTTTTCGATTTGCTATAATCAAAATTGGTATATTTTATAGTATTTTGACATATATTTCTGAATTTGTAGAACGGAGGTGAAAAAGATGGGAAAATCATTTGTGATACGTAATCAACGTAGCTTAAATGGGAAAACAACAAACGCAGTTTTAGTAACACTAAAGTCTTGGCAAAAGTTTGTGGAAACATTTGAGGAGAAATACTACAGCTATAAAGATACATATTTAGAAGATATTTTGCAGCACATGACATACGAAGAGCGTATTGCGGATGTAGAAGGTTTTGTTGAAAAAGCCAAACCATCTTTTTCACGTCGGGCAATGTCTACACTTGCAGAAAAAGCAGGACGAAAACATAAATTATACGGTATTACGAATGCTGATTTTGAAGTGTTCTTGTACTTACATAAAAAATGCTATACAAACGGCGTCATTCCAAATGTAACCATACATATGATGTGGGAAGATTACAAGCAATATAAAGAAGAATTTGCTTATATCCAACACTCTCAATTCTATATCGCATTAAAGAAATTAAACTTACATAACATTATCTCCATCGAAAATGGAGTAGATGGCCGTTATACAATCAAACTCACTCATTTTATGAATGAGGAAACAGAAAAAGCAAATCCGTACGTATATATTAGTCCTGTTGTATTTACAAAGGATTTCTTTAAGCTATCTGTAGCAGCTAAGAAACTATTCTTAGACATCGCAATGCAACAACATACGGAAACAACATTAAAGCGTTCTTTAGACAAGCAGGACGAAAGAGGAAACAAAACTCACTTCGGTGGGATGTATCGTTTCTTACATAAAAAATATCCGCATCAGATCCGTGCGGTTATCGAGGAATTAACAACTGCATTACCATGTACGGGGAATCCCCTATTCAAAATTTGCAAAATGCAAAAAGGTGTAAAGCATACAAAACGATATACGACATTATATCTGTCTATCCATTCAGACTTCTTATGTTCGAAAGAAGCTGGAGAAGAACAACATAGGGATCCATTTACACCAAAAGCTACCTATGCTCGAAAAGCGAAATTTATCGAAGCAGTCCTACAAGAGATGAATATCGGTGAATTGTCTGCAGACATGAATAAATTCATTCATGTACTAAAGCATACTTGTCATCGTCAAATTCGCAGTGTAATTCACGGACTACGTGACATGGTTGATCGAAAAGAAGGATATCCAACGAAAATTGTATATACATTGAAGAAACTATTACATCAGACATCTCAATATCAAATTCTCGATACAGCAGCAAAAGAAGGTATCTACCCTCTTATTGCGCAGCATATACCAAAAGAGAGAAATAGCGAACGTGAGCAAGCTATCTTTAATTTCGGCCTACATTATTCTATGTACTCTCTTCGTAACATTAAGAAGATGTTTAGAAATGTACATGCACTACTGAACCAGAAGTTTGCGGTACCAGTAACAGAAGAATCTTATCACCGTAATTATATAAAATACCAGGAAGAAACGTTATTTAGAAAATATGCATATGATCAGGGAGTGAATCTCCATGCATATATCGCTTTAGAAATTGAAATGCGTGAAAAACTAAAAGTTCGTCGTGGTCATAAAGAACGCACAATTCCAAGTGATGTACGTGAATGGTTTATTGAAACAATTGATAAACTACCACAAGAACAACTGCGTGTGATTGAGCTACCAAAACAGTTTAATTTACTAGAGTTTATGCGTACCTTCGAACGCTTAGTACGTGCTGGTGTAACAATAACAGCTCCAGATCAGGTGCTACACGCAATGGAAATAAAATAATAGTAACGAGCTCTCTATTTTTGAAAAAATCGAAATTAGAGGGCTATTCGTAGTTGTTTCATTCATACTCTTTTTCTACTACTCTATTTATAAATACAAAATCAGAAGGACTTCATGTAAAATGAAGTCTTTTTTTATGCACTTCTATACAAATTCTCTTCTAGCACTATATAACTCTCCACATAGTGCCAGGGAGTATTCTTCTAATGTAATAAAACATACCTCATAATACCTACAAAAAATCAAAAATAAAATTATAAAAACAGTGGATATGAGGACAAATATACTCGAATGTGAATAGTATTTTTCTGACATCATTGTAACTACTAGTGTTGTTGTA
>NZ_JBEUTW010000070.1:0-25816 GCF_040492675.1 Bacillus sp. AP50 | reverse complement strand
CTCCCAATTCGTGTATATTTAAATTAATCATTTAGCAGAATATTCAAGAATATAGCATTTTTAGTTTATATTATTTTTTTAATGAATTTCACTAAATGAAAATAGTAAACGCTTTTAGGAGGAATTGTAACATGCAAGGAAAAGTAAAATGGTTTAACAACGCTTTAGAAGAAGGTCAAGAAGTATCTTTCGACATTACTGAAGGTAACCGCGGACCTCAAGCTGCTAACGTAGTAAAACTTTAATCCAATATATAACAGGAGGTTGCCTTACTTGGTAACCTCCTTTGTTATTCCTTTGTATATTTCCGTTTTACAGAGCAAAAACTATGTGAAATGCGCACTATACAAAGGAGGAATTATTAATGGGATCAGAAGTAAATGATTTTGAAGAAGTGAAATTCCGTGTAGAAACAGCACAAAAAATGGTAGGATCAGCAACAATTTCAATGGATCCAGATACATTAGAGCATGCTACTACTGCTGTAGAAGCAGCTCGCTCTCAGCTTGAAATTATGAAATCTGTTGCAACTGATTTAGATGAGCCATTTTTAATGAATGAGGAAAAGAAATTAAATAAATGTGAGCATCAACTAAACGAAGCAAGACACTAAAAAACATCCAGAGAATTTTCTCTGGATGTTTTTTCATGACAACTGTTCTCCATACTTTTTCAATGTTTCTCCAACTGTACATTGCCGTATACAAAATGAATGGGCATAATATTTACTATTTGTCTTTCGATTATGTTCTCGCAAGAAACATCCTTCACAATACGTTTCTAATAAGTCATTTACCTCTGTAATGAGTTGCTTTTTATCCACCTTTGCACCTCTCTATTCAGTTATTTCTTTATGACTATCAATAACTGTTCCTTCCAATGCTTGCGTAGCTAATTGATGTGCTTCTTTATTTTGTTTTCTAGATATTGGTTCACATATAAGTTTTAATTTCATTTGCTTCGCCTTTTGTTCAATTTGATCTAAATAATGGTTTAAATGCTCATCATAACAAGGCCATTCTCCGGCTAATTGCTGCAGTACAACTTGAGAATCACCGCGAAGTGTGACTGCTTCATACTTAATCCCTAATTCCTCGAGTATATTCATACCGTATAGTAACGATGCATATTCCGCTTCATTATTATCATATATACCTTCTATATATGCATTGCGGCGAATCCGGTAGTTTGTATTTCCTTTTTTATAATACACACATATACCAACGCCAGCTTCTTTCGTTTGCACATCATACCCCCCATCAAAATAAACGAGTATTTCTTGGGGATCTTCCTCTACTTGCTTACTTAACTTTTTCATCTCTTTTAATGACCATTCTGCGTCCATTTCATCATAAAATGAAATTTCTTTTACTCTTCCTGTTTTCTCAAAATCCTCTGCAAATTGAAGTACTTCTTCTATGTTCATATACTCTGTTGTTAATTCCGTCTGCAATCCGCGCTTCGTTTTATACAACCAATGAATTTTATATTTCATACTACATTCCCCTTATGTAAGACTTCTTATTTATCCGGCTAATTGAAGCCTCACTTTATTTTATTATATTTTATCAAGAGTCACAGTATTATATTCAATATAATCACATACAAAAAGAGCCATCCTATATAAGGAATAGCTCTTTCATCTATTACATAAATCTTTCAAATTGTACTCGCTTATTAATCCAGTACATTACAGGCATACCGATCGCCATTACTACGAATTCACCTGCTGCACATGTTAACCAAGTCCACATAAATGGTAGGTCAAATGCAAGATGAAGTTCAATTGCAATCATAAACATTGTAACCGTAAAGATAACTGTATTAAAAATCATACGAGCCCAAACACCTTTAATAAACCGCATAGAAATAATCGTTGCAACTAATGCAAGAATAGATTGGCCTACTCCAAATACTAAATCATAAGCGATCATAGGTGAGAAAAAGAGATTCGTTAAAAATACACCTAATACAATTCCGTAAATTGCTTTCTTGTTAAATACAACGAGATGATTAAACATCTCTGAAATACGAAACTGTACATTTGTAAAGCCAAATGGCTGAATAAGCATAGAAACAGCAATATATAATGCCGCTAAAATACCATTACCGACTAATGTTCTAATATTCATGACAAAATCTCCTTAGTTTTTTTACGTGGGATGGTTTCGAACCACGTTATTCTTTTTTTTAGCAACAAGATTATATTTTACGTGGTAGCCCCTCTTTCGTCAATAGATTTCCTATCATAAACTACCTTTTTCCTTTTAGACAACGTATAATGAAACATATGAAAGATTTAGGAGGTTTCACTTCATGACAGCAACAATTCAAAATGAAAAAGTGATCGTTTCCATTTCTGACAAAGGTGCAGAATTACAGAGCGTTCGCTTAAAAGAAGACAACATAGAATATTTATGGCAAGGTGATTCTACTTATTGGGGACGCCGTGCACCAATTTTGTTCCCAATTGTCGGTCGATTAGTAGATAATACATACTACGTAGACGGTAAACCATATTCATTAACACAACACGGTTTCGCTCGTGATCTTACTTTCTCTGTGAAAGAACAAAGCGAAACAAAGATCACTTATATCGTTACTAGTAATGAAGAAACATTAAAAAAATACCCATACGAATTCGAATTACTCGTTTCTTATGAGCTAGATGGACAAAGTGTTCATGTAACATATGAAGTAAACAATCCTACTTCTAAAGAAATGTTCTTCTCAATCGGAGCACATCCTGGATTCAATTTCCCTTTATTGGACGGTGAATCATTTACAGATTATCACTTATCGTTTAATGGTTCGGAACGCTTAGAAACAAGCGTATTAGAAGGACCTTATCTTTCAAACAAAAAGCAATTAATCGCTGAAAATACGACTGAATTGCCACTTACATACGATTTATTCAAAAATGATGCACTTATTTTTGAACATATGAATACGAATGAAATTTCGATTCGTTCTCATAAACATAATAAATTTGTAAAAGTAGAATTTGATGGATTTCCATTTGTCGGCGTATGGACACCAGGGGATAACGCACCTTTCTTATGTATTGAACCTTGGTATGGAATCGCTGATGAAGTAAATCCAGCAAAAGATTTCAAGGACAAAAAGGGAATTCAATCTTTACAAGCGAATGAAACATTTACATGTCGTTACAGCATCACAATCGGATAACTACCCTATCCCCTACTTCAAAAAAATATTTAAGTAGGGGATAATCTTATAATTTGGAGGTTTCTCATTTTGATTGAAGTATATATTGATGGTGCATCAAAAGGAAATCCTGGTCCTTCTGGTGCAGGAGTGTTTATTAAAGGCGTTCAGCCGCCTGTACAATTATCAGTACCACTTGGAACAATGTCCAATCATGAAGCAGAATACCGCGCTTTACTTCTAGCATTAAAATATTGCATCGAGCATAATTATAGCACTGTCTCTTTTCGTACAGATTCGCAGCTTGTCGAACGGGCTGTTGAAAAAGAATACGCAAAAAATAAAATATTTGCACCTCTTTTAGATGAAGCACTGCAGTACATAAAAAACTTCGATCTCTTTTTTATTAAGTGGATTCCAAGTAATCAAAATAAAGTAGCTGATGAATTAGCTAGAAAAGCTATCTTACAAAATTAACGGGGGTATGAGTGTGAAAAGAGAGTGGATTGCTCCTCTTGCTTTATTATTTGTCTCTTTTATTTGGGGAGCTACGTTTGTTGTCGTTCAAAACGCTATGTCTTTCGTTGGTCCATTTACGTTTAATGGTATTCGCTTTTTATTCGCTGGAATTATTTTATTATTCGTTCAAATTATTTTCTCACAGAAAACTTCAAAACAAGAATTAAAACATAGTAGTTTAGCCGGATTAATAGTTGGGTTCTTCTTATTTGTCGGCTATTTATTGCAAACATTTGGCTTACTCTATACAACATCTTCAAAAGCAGGTTTCTTAACTGGGCTAAGCATTGTTATGGTCCCAATCTTATCCTTTATCTTTTTAAAACAAAAAGCTACCATTTTCATCGTACTTGGTATTGTTGTAGCTACAACAGGTTTATACTTATTAACAGCTGCTGATTCTTTCCAATTAAATATAGGAGATATACTTGTTCTCGGTTGTGCAGTCGCTTTCGCTGCCCATATTCTTATTAACGGCTTCTTTTCTAAGAAAATATCACCTTTATTATTAAGCACATCTCAAGTATTAGCTGTTGGTATATTTTCTTCTATTTGCGCTTTTTTGTTTGAAGATTGGGAAAAGTTATTTTCAGTATCACTATGGACGAATCAATCCTTTTTATTCGCACTCTTTCTAACTGCCCTGTTTGCAACATCTATTGCTTTTTTCATTCAAACATCGGCACAAAAACACACTTCTCCAACGAGGGTAGCAATTATTTTCGCAATGGAGCCCGTTTTTGCTGCATTAACAGGCGTTCTCGTTGCAAATGAACAACTTTCTATTTCTGCTATTATCGGATGTCTATGTATTTTTCTAGGCATGATTTTTGTTGAATTACCTTCCAAAACAAAAAAAGAAGCGCAGGCTGCGTGAAGTTACGCTTGTAACTTCCGCATAAAAGCCTTAGCTCTTTTTTTATCTGTAATTTCTTCCTCTTTCAATCGTTCTAATAACGCAACGAAATAACTACCATCAAACTGCAATTGATGTTTAATTGTCGCTTCTATTGCTGCGTTCACAATCCCATCAGACGCACCAGTATATCCTTGTCCAAACATAATAAACCCTTGTGCTTCCTCTGATAATTTAAATCCTTTCGTATGTAAGAATGAAAGATAATCTTCTACTGTTTGCATGTTATTCCCACCTACTCAAAAATTCTCCATCTCCTATCATACATGTTTTTACACGCTATGAGAATGAAATTTCTTTGACAACTTTGTAAATCAATCTTCTACTTCTCTTACATGAGAATGAAATTTCTTTGACAACTTTGTAAATCAATCTTCTACTTCTCTTACAATGGAGGATTTTCTAATAATCTGAAGGAATATGTACAGTGGAACTTATTTCATATTAAAGGGGAGACACGATGAAACAAGCACTATTAATTATCGACGCTCAGCAAGAATTAATTGATGGAAATGAGCAAGAGAATGAAGTTTTTCGTAAAACCGAGCTATTATCTACACTAAATATAGCCCTCCAGAAAGCAATAGATTCAAATGCTCTTATTGTTTTCGTAAGAGATATCGATGTTGCTTCTGGTAGTGGCGAAGGATTTGAAGTACATAATCAAATTCAAGTACCCCAGTCTGCAATCTTTATTAATAAAGCAGCAACCAATTCATTCTACGGTACTTCTTTACTTGAACTTTTAAAAGAAGAAAACATTAATCATATTGTTATAGGCGGATGTAAAACAGAACATTGCATTGACACTGCCGTTAGGACAGCAACTGTACAAGGATTTGACGTTACATTAATTAAAAACGGTCATTCAACAACTGATTCTAACGTATTGTCTGCAGAACAAATTATTGGTCATCACAATAAAACTTTACACGGTCATTATAACGTTGATCATTTTTCTATGGTGCGAGATATCGAGGAAGACCTCTTTCAGCCGACTCATGACCAATATCGTGATTAAATTGGCTCAAAAAAGAATCCTTCATTTAAAAGGGTTCTTTTTTATCCAAAAATTTGCGCTGCAATACTATATAGTTCACTATTTCTTTTTAATAACCGATTACTATTTTTCATCATAATTGGTGGTGTATTCACCTTTTTAAAACCAGCAATCTCTAATTCTTTCATGAAATCGTTCTTTCCTTCTGGTACATCCATTCTTAATTTTCCATTATGCCCTCTTGCTAAATCATGTACTATTCTCATTGCCATCTCATTATTTTTAGCAACGACTGGTCCTATTATTTTATTTTCTGGCGTTTGTATACTTATACCGTATCCTACTACATTTTCTTTCGTATCCTTTACAACGACACACTGCTCACTTTGCACAATTCTTTTCTTTAAAAACTCTTTTCTATTTGTTCCAAACGCATATTCATCTATTTTTATTATTTTTTCTAAATCACCCTCTTCATAATTCATCACATAATCTTCATTTCTTACACAATAATCTTTCGCATTGTATGAGTTACATATGTATTTAGAAACATAACTTACTGCCCTAAATCCTAACTTTTCATATAAAGGTTTCCCTTCATCCGTAGCAATCAGCATAATTGGAGTATGAGCTGATACGCTTTTAACGCACGCTTCCGTTATTATCTTTCCAATCCCTCTCCCCTTATAATCTGGATGTACAATTACCATTCCGATAGATGCCAACGCCTCCCCATATAATATTATTGCTGCGCTAGCAATAAGTTTTTTTCTCTCATTCCATACGCCGTATACAATACCTGAGTTAAAAATTGTTTCAACTTCTTCTCTGTTATAATCCCAGCCAATATAAGAAGATAATGCTACAATATCGCCTATTTGTTCTTCCCTAAGACGCTCCAACCTAATTTCTAATTCAATCATACTCCATCCCCTTATCTAGACATTTAAATCATTATTACGAAATCAACTTGTACATGTTTCGCTTTATTTGTCACACACATATGTTATTTTGACCAAGACTATATTGTAAATGAGGTGACAACATGCCCATTACGAATCGATTTTCTACCACCACTAACGGCGCACTCGCTATTACAGGTAATACTTTAGGCTTAAGTAAAATTAGCAATCAAAACCGTGCTGGTACAATCGGTGCAATTGGTGCATTCGTAACTACGAATACTGCTTTACAAGTACCTACTTTTCCTGCAGGTACAACGTTAAACTATACACAAAATAGTTCTACCGCTATTTTAAATATCCCTGCTGGTAGTACTATTCTTTACGCAGAACTCGTTTGGGGTGGAAACTATTTATCTCGTGATCAAAACATTACGAGTATTTTAGGGAATCCTGTTTCTTTCACAACACCTGTGTCAACATACTCAATTACCCCTTCGGCTATTACAGCTTCAAATCAAACTTTCGTTTCTGGATCTGTCACATTTGGATTCTATACACGATCTGCAGATGTAACATCCCTCGTTCAAGCTGCTGGATCTGGCTCTTATACAACCGGCTCTGTCCCTGGACTTGTTGATCCTTTAGATGCTTCTAATGGGGCTATCAATTCTTCTGGATGGACGCTCATTGTCGCTTATCAAAATGGTTCCTTACCTGCAAGAAACTTAACCATTTATGTAGCTGGTAACCGTGTTTCTGCAGAAACTGGTAGTGCCGATGTATCTGTTTCTGGATTTTTAACACCTTCAGGAGGACCAGTAAGCGGGAGATTATTTTTAAGTTCTACCGAAGGAGATGCAGATTTAACCGGGGATCAAGCTTTATTTGGACCAAATTTCAGTTCATTAAATGCTTTATCTGGACCAAACAATGCTATAAATAATTTCTTCGGTTCTCAAGTTAATAATGTTGCAGGAAACTTAGATACAACAGGGACATTCGGAACGCGAAATCAAAGTGCTTCTACAAGTACAAACATCTCCGCAGGAAGACAGGGCTGGGACATTACTTCCATTGATATTTCTCCTTATTTAACAAACTCACAAGTATCCGCCGCAATCCGTTTAACTACTAACGGAGACGCATATATGTTAAATACAGTAGGCTTACAAATTAATATAAACTCACCAAATATACAAGCGACGAAAAGCGTGAATAAAAGTGTTGCTGCAATTGGAGATATTCTCACTTATACAGTTACTATCCCTAACACCGGGCTTCTTCCTGCCAATAACGCTATTTTTATAGATAGTCTCCCTAGCGGTACTTCTTTTATACCCGGCACTGTAACAGTAGATAACGTACCACAAACAAATGCAAATCCTGCGGCTGGTATATCTCTTGGAACAATTAATAATGGTGCTTCTCGTACAGTAACTTTCCAAGCTACTGTCGTTTCTCTTCCAAGTCAAAATCCTATCTCTAACACTGCTAATATTACATTTCAATATACACCAATCGCCGGAGGAACAACTTTTAATGGTCTTGCAACAAGCAACTCTGCTGGAACACAAATTAACCTCGCAGATATTAATGGAACAAAATCAGTTAACAAACTTTTTACCGATATTGGTGAAACATTAACTTACAGTATTGCCTTAGCTAATATAGGAAATATCGCTGCAACGAATGTGATATATACGGATCCGATTCCTAGCGGGACTACTTTCATTCCAGGGAGTGTAACTGTGAACGGAGTTACTCAAGCTGGCGCAAATCCCGCTAATGGTATATCAATTGGGTCAATTGCCGCAAATTCCACTACTACTATTTCATTCCAAGTACTCGTTCCTTCTATCCCTCAAACAAACCCAATATTAAATAGTGGAACAACAACATATCAATACATTCCTGTACCTAATCAACCAGCAGTAAGTGGGACTGATAAGACAAATATTGTCTCCACTCAAGTGAATAATGCTACTGTAACAATGACGAAAGCAGTAGATAAAAATTTTGCAGATATTGGTGATACACTAACGTACACCGTTTCCTTTACAGCTACAGGTAATACAAATGCGAACAATGTTATTTTTACAGATGTCATCCCTACTGGAACAACTTTCGTTCTAAACAGTTTAACAATAGATGGCACGACACAAGTGGGCGCAAATCCCGCTAACGGCGTGAATATTGGATCCATCCCAAGCGGCACAACAAAAAATGTTGCATTTCAAGTAGTAGTAAATACAATACCCGCGTCAAATGTCGTATCTAACGGATCAAGTGCTTCTTATCAATATACCGTCAACCCTAGCCAATCACCCGTTACAAAAAACATTTCTTCTAATCTCGTTTCCACTCAAATTAACAATGCGAATGTAACATTAACAAAATCAACTAACAAACAATTTGCCACAATTGGCGAAACGATAAGTTATACAATTCTTATTACAAACAGTGGAAATGCGGCCGCTAATAGCGTTCAACTAACAGACCCACTTCCAAATGGAACGATATTAACTCCTGGTACTATAACACTAAACGGAGTTTTGCAAAATGTAGATTCTCTCGTCGCTTTACCTATCGGTACAATTCCTGGCGGGGCTACTTTTACCCTTTCTTTCCAAGTAACAGTCATCAATATTACGACCCAAAATCCTATCATTAATAATGCCTTCGCTTCTTATCTATATACTGTAAATCCAAATTTGCCACCGACTTCAAAGACAGCAAATTCTAATTCTGTTACATCAACAATTAGACTAGCAAATCTCCATGCTAATAAATCTGTAGATAAAACGTTTGCGGAAGTTGGCGATGTATTAACTTACACCTTTGCTCTTACTAACGATGGGAATGTTGCAGCGAACAATGTATTACTATCCGATTCAATTGCGAATGGAACCGCCTTTGTACCAAATAGCGTTATAGTTAACGGTGTTACTCAACCAGGCGTTACACCAGCTAGCATCAATATTGGTAGCATCAATGCTAATACTACAATTACAGCTTCATTCCAAGTAGTAATAACTAGCATTCCAAATCCAAACCCTATTTCAAATAGCGCTTCCATCTCCTATAACTTTATTGTTGATCCAAACGCTTCACCTGTAAGTAAGAACACTACTTCAACCACTACATTTACTCAAGTAAACGATGCAAATGTCATTTCAGCCAAAACAGTGGATCGAGCGTTCGCTACCGTAGGGGATATATTAACTTATACTGTTACTTTGACGAATGCAGGAAGTGTTTCTGCTGATAGTCCTACTTTCGTAGATACGAATCCAGACGGTACTACCTTTATTCCAAACACTTTTCTTATTAATGGTGTACTCCAAAATAACGCAGATCCAAATATAGGTGTTCCACTACCTTCCATTGCTGCTAATGGCTCACTTACTGTCTCTTATCAAGTAACCGTCACCTCTTTACCAACACAAAACCCAACATTAAATTCATCTAGTACACAGTATAGTTTTATTCTAAATCCGGGCGATCCACCAACTGTAGAAACATCTGTAAGTAACACTGTAAGTACACAAATTAATTTAGCAAATGTAGTGATTGTCAAAGAAGTAGATTTAACTATCGCCGATGTCGGGCAACCAATCACATATACAATTTATTTAGCTAATCTTGGAAATACTATAGCAAATAATGTTATTGTTACCGATATAATCCCTAATGGCACCACAATCGTACCAAATAGTATTTTTATAGGTGGTGCTTTACAACTAGGTGCAGACCCTAGTACCAGTCTTCAAGTCGGCTCCATTCCTTCAGGTGGTTTTACAACGATTGTTTTTCAAATAAGTGCAAATGGGCTACCTTCACCAAACCCAATTCAAAACAGCGCTTCACTTCAATATAGCTTTATCGCTGATCCAAATTTACCTGCTCTTGTTAGAAACGCTGCTAGCAATATAGTAACTACACAAATTAATACTGCTAATATCGTTGCTACAAAACTAACGAGTACAAACTTCGCTGATGTTGGTGATGTCATACTATATGCGACTATTTTAACAAATAACGGGAATATCCCTGCTGCTAATGTAACGTTTACAGATATCATTCCAGCGGGTACCCTCTTCATTCCTAATACTGTAACGATTAATAATGTCCCTGTAGCTAACGCAAATCCTGCTACCGGCATTTCAATTGGTACAATAGGAGCGAATTCATCACGCACCGTTGCATTCCAAGTTTTTGTACCAACTATCCCTGCTGTAAATCCAATTACAAATCAATCAGGCACAACATTCCAATATACGTATGATCCATCCAAACCTGCTGTGATGCAGATGGTTGCTTCTAACACTGTACAGACAACTATTAATAACGCCTCAATTGTCGCTACTAAATCGGTAGATAAACAGTTTGCTAACGTAAATGATATTATTACGTACACGACTACTTTAACGAATAACGGGAACACACTTGCATCAAATGTAATATTTACAGATGTAATTCCAAACGGGACATCATTTATTGCTAATAGTGTTACTGTAAACGGGAATACACTGCCTAATGTAAATCCAGCAAGTGGAATTGCCATTGATCCAATAAATCCGAATGCAAATACGCTCATCTCGTTCCAAGTACAAGTAAATTCTATCCCGAATCCAAATCCACTCCCGAACCAAAGCAATACAACGTACCAGTACGTCGTAGATCCTAACTTACCTCCAGCATCCGCCAATACGTTAAGTAACGTAATAACAACTCAAATTAATAACGCTACTATTGTCGCTACTAAGTCTGTGAATACACCGACAGCTGCAATTGGCGATATCGTTACCTATACGATTGCAGTAACAAATACAGGTAATACTCCTGCTAGTGCGACTGTTTTAACGGATGGGCTTGGTGCAGGAGCTTCATTTATCCAAAACTCCGTAACGATCAATAATGTCCCACAACCAGGATTAGATCCATCACTTGGTATTCACTTGGCAGATATTTCGCCAGGAGATACTGTATTCATTACTTTTCAAGCACAAATTTTAGCGATACCACCTAGTGGCACATTAACAAATAATGCTCTTGTAAATTATGAATATACCGTGAATCCCAACCAATCACCTGCCGTCAATAGTACAATTACGAATACAACGGTTACTCCAATTATTGATGCTACTCTTTCTATAAATAAAACTGTCAATTCAACATTCGCTACTATTGGAGATACACTTACTTTCACTTCTACCATTACTAATTCCGGTAATACTACCGCAAACAATGTTATTTTTACAGATGTAATTCCAAATGGTACAACGTTTATTCCAAATAGTTTTACGGTAAATGGAACAACTATTACTAATGCAAATCCACAAAACGGTATCAATATTGGTAACTTGAATTCAAATGCATCTGCTACACTCAGTTTTCAAGTAAACATTACAACACTTCCAAACCCGAATCCAATCCCGAACAAATCATCGCTTCAATATAGCTTTATTGTAGATATAAATGAACCGCCAGTTTCACGAACAGTTCAATCTAATAAAACTTTTACACAAGTAAATACTGCTTCCGTTATCGCAACAAAAACTGCAAGCAGTGCTTTTGCTGCTGTTGGAGATACAATTACGTATACAACTATCCTCACCAATAGCGGAAATACTTCAGCAAACACACCTGTTTTTATCGATATATTACCACCTGAACTTTCATTCGTTCCTGATAGCGTACAAATTAATACAATCCCACAACTTGGATTTAGACCAGATAGCGGAATCTCTTTAGACTCAATTCCAGTTGGAGGAACGACAACAATTAGCTTTCAAGCTATCGTTGGCTCAATACCAGCTACAAACCCAACTTTGAACCAATCTAGCACAACATACTCGATCATTATTGATCCTACCCATCCGCCGGTGATAGAAACAGCTACAAGTAATCCAACTTTAGTTCAAATTAACGAAGCGATTATTCAAGCAACGAAAAGTGTAGATCGACTATTTTCTGACGTAGCACCTGGAAATTCATTTTTAACGTATACTGTTTTATTGGATAATATAGGAAACGCAACTGCTACGAATATCATTTTTACAGATCCGATTCCAAATAACACAGTATTTATAGAAGATAGCGTTCGAGTAGGCGGAGTTTTATTGCCTGGAGTAAATCCAGCGAATGGGATACCGATTGGGGATATTATTGCTGGAGATTTTATAAACGTTACCTTCCGTGTGCAAGTAGTTAGCATTCCAAATCCAATTTTCACACTTGGACCAGGCGGACCAAACTCACCGGTTGTAAACAGCGCTTCCATTAATTATCAATTTATGACAGGTCCAAACTTACCACTCGTTTCAAGAAGTACGACGTCCAATCCGGTTTCGACACAAATAAATTCTGGGGAAATTGTGGCAATCAAATCTGTAAATACAACTTTCGCAACAATTGGCGATACAATTTCTTATACAATTACATTAAGTAACCCTGGAAATGTCACTTCACAAAATATAATTTTTACGGATACTTTACCTGATGGAACGACATTCATATCTGGCACTCTTACAAACGATTCTGGTACACAGCAAATCGGAAATCCAGCTAACGGAATTCAGATTGGAAATATAAAACCAAATGGAACGGCCGTGATTACTCTTAACGTACTTGTTACAAACATTCCAAGTATAAATCCAATTTCTAATTCTAGCTCTGTACAATTTGCACATGTGGTCGATCCTAGCCAACCTGCCGTATCGCAAACGAATGTATCTAATACGGTTTCGACAACTATTAATAGTGCAATTTTAACAACAAAAAAGAGTGCTGATAAATCTATAGTTTCAGTTGGAGATACGATTACGTATACAACTACTATTAGAAATACCGGAAATACAGCCGCAACTAATATTACTTTCACAAGCGCTATTCCAGCTAACACTACCTTTATACCAAATTCAGTCACAATAAATAGCGTTCAGCAGTCTGGTGCGCAACCAGCACTTGGAGTAAATATACCAAATATCGCTCCTGGTGAAACGGTAACTGTTACTTTCCAAGTAAATGTTATTTCCGTTTCCCCTTCCAGTTCAATTATGGGTAATGACACAATTTTATATTCTTATACTGTTGATCCAAACAGCGCTCCTGCTACTACCTCTACTTCAACGAATATTGCTACAAATCCTGTATTAGATGCTATGATAACGATGGTAAAATCGGTCGATCAAACCCTTGTAACACTAGGCGATACCATAACCTATACGACAATTTTAACGAATAACGGTAATACAAATGCAACTAATATTACTTTCACGGATCTTATACCAAATGGTACAACATTTATTACTGATAGCGTTACAATAAATGGACTCACACAAATTGGATTGAATCCTAATACAGGCATAACGATTGGATCAATTGCCCCTAACAGTTCAATATCTATAGCATTTCAAGTGACCGCTACTTCTACCCCTGTTCAAAATCCTATTGCCAATTCCGCTACTGCTTCTTACACATTTATCGCTGATCCCAATGCACCTATTGTTTCAAGAAACGTTACTTCAAACACAGTGTTTACTACGATTAATACAGCTAACATTCTTTCATTAAAACAAGTCGATAAATCCTTTAGTCGTATTGGAGACACACTCACTTATACTGTCGTTTTAACAAACAATGGAAACTCATCCGCACAAAATGTTATATTTACAGATACCGTACCAAGCGTCACTACATTTATTGCAAACACATTTTCTATTAATGGAGTTCCTCAAAGCGGGGCGGATCCATCGAACGGTGTGAATATTGGGACAATAACAGCCGGGACTACAGTAACAGTTTCGTTCCAAGTTACTGTAACATCATTACCAACCGCAAACCCAATTGTAAATTTCTCATCAACATCGTATCAATTAGTCTCACCACCTGAAGCAGAAACTTCAATTAGCAATCCTGTTTCAACCCAAATTAAAGAAGCCATATTATCTATGACCAAAAATGAAAGTGTATCCTTTGCAGATATCGGGCAAACTGCTTTTTATACTACTTCTATTACCAATGTAGGCAATACCGATGCAACTAATATTGTATTCACAGATGCATTACCAAGTGGACTCACATTTGTTCCTAACACATTAACTGTCGATGGCGTTTTACAACCTAACGCGGATCCAAATACAGGTGTATTACTTGCAACACTTCCACCAAATGAAATATATAGCATCGTCTTTCAAGTTACAGTAAACAATATTCCCCCTAGTAACCCAGCACCAAATAAAGCATCAACGACGTATGAATTTACTGTTGATCCTGTTAATCCTCCCGTTTCAAGTGCAGCTACTTCCAACACTACACTCCTTCAAATAAACAACGCAACTATTATTAGCACCAAAACAGCAAATCTTACTTTTGCGGATGTTGGTAATACAATAACATTTACACTTAACCTTCCTAATACCGGGAATGTGACCGCAACTGATGTAACTATTATCGATATTCTTGATAGCAATTTAAGTTTCGTTCCAAATAGTTTCACAGCTAATGGGCAAACCATTCCAAACGCCGATTTATCAACTGGTGTAAATATTGGTTCCATTAATGGTGGTAATACGGCAATCGTTACATTCCAAGCAACTGTTATTACACTTCCAACACTTAATCCCATTTCTAACTCTGCTTCTACCACATATCATTATGTCGTTGATCCTAGCCAGCCACCTATTACAACTTCCAATCAATCTAATACAACGACAACACAAATTAATAGCGCTATCCTTACTGCACAAAAAAATTCAAATGTATCTACGGTAGATATCGGGCAGGATATTACCTACACCGTTACAATTACAAATAGCGGAAATGTGAGTGCAACGAATGTTATTTTTACCGACCTTATTCCAGACGGAACTTCCTTTGAACCGAATAGCTTTACACTGAACGGAACTAGCATCCCAAATGCAGATATCATTACAGGCGTTCCAATCGGTGATATCGCGCCAAACGAATCTGTCATCGTAGCATTTCACATTATCGCCAATGAAATTCCGCCTATAAATCCAATTACTAATCAAGCTAGCGTTAGCTTTCAACATATCGTTAATCCAGCTAATCCTCCAGTTTCAAAAAATATTATTTCTAACAACGTTACAACAAAAATTGAAAGTGCTATTTTAAATACTATTAAAATAGGAGATAAAACTTTTGCAACGATTGGTGATACGATTACGTATACAACGACTATTACGAACACAGGCAATATTCCTGCTAACAACGCTATATTCTCAGACCCTTTACCATCGTGGACACAATTTGTTGCAGGATCAGTTATTGTTGATGGCACTCCATTACCATCCGCTTCGATTATTAACGGTGTTGGCATAAATACAATCAGTCCAAATCAAACTGTTACAATCATATTCCAAGTACAAATCGTAAGTAATCCAACAACGTTCACACCTGAACTCCAAAACTTAGGATTTGTTAACTTCCAATATAACGTAGGCAATGCATTACTGGCTCAGCCTGGCAATGTGGAAACGAATGTCTTCGTTACTTCTATTAATACAGCCATACTTTCAGCTGTAAAAACTGCTAATACAGCCTTTGCAAATATTGGAGATACGATCACTTATACAGTTTCGATTCAAAATAACGGCAATACAAACGCTACGAATGTAAATTTCTCAGACCCAGTTCCAACTGGAACGACCTTTGTTGAAAATAGTTTTGCTGTAAATGGAAGTACCATTCCAGACGCAAATCCAAATAACGGAGTGAATATCGGAACAGTTAGCGCAGGTAGTTCCTTAACCGTTACTTTCCAAGTCATAGTTAAATCTACTCCACCTTCAAATCCGATTACAAACGTAGCATCTATTCAATACGCATTCATCGTTGATCCGGCCTCTCCTCCTGTTACAGGCACAATAAATTCTAATAGCGCTTCAACACAAATTAATAACGCGACTGTTACAACTGTTTTACAAGCAAATCGTTCAATTGTATCTATCGGGGATGTAATTACGTATACAGCAACATTAACGAATACTGGAAACTTCCCTGCAAACTCTGTATTACTCATTAACGGAGTTCCTGAAGGAGCATTATTTGTTCCAAATAGTGTTACGCTCAACGGGATTTCACTTCCAGATGCAAGTCCAACTCTCGGTATTCCAGTTGGTATTATCGCACCAGGTGATTCCGCTACTATTACGTTCCAATTTCTTGCAAGTTCTATTCCACCGCAAGGAGCGATTATAAATCAAGCACTTACAAGTTACACGTATATTGTCGATCCAAGTCAACCTCCTGTTACAGCAACATCCTCGTCTAATACGGTTAATACAGCTGTTGTTGATGCATCGTTATCCGTAATTAAAAGTACAGATTCTCTCGTACAATCTACTGACGGTACAATCACTTACACAGTAGTCGTTCAAAATAACGGAAATACTACTGCAAATACAGTTACTTTAACAGATTTGGTCCCAGAAGGAACTGCATTTATTCCGAATAGCGTTACCATTAGTGGTGTTTCTGTTCCAGGTGCCGATCCTAACGTAGAAATACCATTAAACTCCATCACACCGTCAGAAATCGTCACTGTAACATTCCAGGTTATCGTTCAATCTATACCAAGCGTGAACCCAATTTCTAATACAGCCCGTATTGACTATACTTTTATCGCCGATCCAACTGCTCCTATCATCTCTCGAACAATTACGTCTAATCCTGCTTTCACACAAATTTCGGATGCAACTATCCTTTCTTTAAAAGCAGTCAATGCACCTCAAACAACAACAGGTGATATTTTGACTTACACAATAACACTGGAAAATACCGGAAATATTCCAGCTACGAATCTCATATTTTCAGATACGATTCCCCAAGATACTACATTCGTAGAAAATAGTTTTACACTTAATGGAACAGCTATACTTGGTGCCAATCCAAATGTAGGTGTTACTTTACCTACCTTAGCAGCAAACGCTACTCACCTTATTTCGTTCCAAATTCTTATTAAAGATTCATTCTCGCGAGAATCGATTACAAATCAATCCAATACAACATATACAATCCAACCAGACCCAGGGCAACCGCCTATTACTGAAACATCTACTAGTAATATCGTCATTACAAATTTCGTGCAAGCACAATTGACAATTACAAAAACATCCAATCCAACAACTGTAGATATTGGCGGAACTATACTTTATATTTCTGAAGTGAAAAATATCGGTAATGTTGACACAATAAATATTGTTTTCACAGATTCTATCCCAGCTGGGACTACATTCGTTCCCGATAGTGTCACAATTAACGGTGTCCTTCAGCCAGGTCTAAATCCTGAAAACGGAATACCGATTGGAACAATTCCAGCAAACAGTTCCAAAACGATACTATTTCAAGTGCAAACAAATAATCCACCTACTGAAACCGAAATTGTAAATCAATCTTCAGCAACTTACCAATATGTAAGTATCCCTACAGCCCCACCAGTGAATCGCTCTGCAAATTCTAACATTGTTACAACATCACTTCAAAACGCAAATATTATTTCTGTTAAAAGCGCGGATGTAACTTTCGCATCAATTGGGCAAATTATTACCTACACAAATACACTACAAAATATAGGAACCGTTCCAGCTAACAATACCGTGTTCATTGATAACATTCCAGAAGGTACTATATTTATTGAAGATAGCTTAGCAATAAATAATGTAATTCAGCCTGGCGCTAATCCTGAAAACGGAGTAACTCTCGGCACGATACAACCAAATGAAACAGTCACTATTTCATTCCAAGTACAACTTACAAATATACCAGTTGGCAATGTAGTCATTAATATTTCAGACACCTCGTACGAATACCAAATTGACCCTAGTTCTCAAATTATTCAGCGTAGATCGTTATCAAATGCAGTAAATACTGAAGTGCGGACGGCAAATGTTAGTGCAATTAAATCCGCTAACAGATCCATTACACGTATCGGTCAAATCATCACATATACAGTCGCAGTTACAAACGCTGGTACAATACCTATTACAAATACTCTCCTACTTGACGCAATTGCTTCTGGCACCACATTCGTTCCAAATAGCATTCTTGTAGATGGCGTACCAAGACTTAACGAAAATCCAATTACAGGTATCAATCTTGATATAATTCTTCCAAATAATACGATTATTGTTACGTTCCAAGTAAGCGTAGTCTCTATACCGCCACAAAATAACATTAATAATATCGCCGTCATTCACTATGAGTATCGACCAGACCCAAGCACACCACCAATTTCAGAAACGACCTCTTCCAATGCTACAAACATACAATTTATTGATGCTATTCTTATTGCTACAAAGTCCACTAATACTGTATTAGCTAACATTGATGAAACCATTGAATATACAGTATTCATTCAAAATAATGGATCGGCTACAACTAACTCCATCTTTTTTACAGATACTATAGCGGATGGAACAGTATTTATTCCAGGAAGTGTAGTAGTTAATAATACTGTACTTCCTGCAGCAGATCCGAATATCGGCTTTTCCATTCCTAATGTCGCAGCAGGTCAAATGGCTACAATAACATTCCAAGTTTCCGTTACGAATTTACCTGCTGTAAATCCAACACCTAATACTGCAAACGTCGTCTACGACTTTATTTTCAATCCTGACTTTGCACCAATTCAAAAATCTACTACTTCCAATACTACTTTTGTTCAAATTAATGATGCTGACATCGTTTCACTTAAAACTGTTGATTTAACCTCTGTAACGATTGGTGACATTTTAACTTATACAACAACTTTAACGAATACAGGGAATACGGATGCCACTGCTGTTGTATTTACAGACAATATTCCTAATGGAACAACCTTTATTGACGGTAGCGTTTTAGTAAATAACATTCCTCAGCTTAATGCCAACCCAAGTGCAGGTATACTTGTAGGAACGATTGCCCCTAATATTTCTATCCCAGTCACATTTTCTGTTACCGTCGTAGCTCTTCCTGCTAGCGGCCATGTTCAAAATCAATCAACTTCTCGTTATACAATAAACGTGGAAGAACAAATATCCACTAGCAATATTACCTTCACTGAAGTTATTTCTGCTAATGTAATTGCGACAAAAACAACACCTATCCAATATGCTGACCTACAAACTATTATCCCTTACACTATTTCCATTACAAACAATGGGAATATACAAGTAGAAAACATTATTGTTACAGATATCATCCCAGCAAATACGAGCTTTATAGAGAATAGTGTTATCGTGAATGGCAACGCTCGGCCAAATGACAATCCACTTAACGGTATACAAATTGATAACATTCCGCCTAATACGACAGCAACCATTCTATTCCAAGTACGGGTTACTTCGATTCCACAAACAAATCCAATCTCTAACACGAGTACAATTAAATATGAATACACGGTACCAAATCGACCACCTGTTACCGAAACTATTATTTCATCAGCTGCTTTAACAGAAATTAATCATGCGAATTTGAATAGTAATAAAGCTGTTGACCTTGCATTTGCAACGGTTGGTGATACGTTAACGTATACGATTACACTAAATCAAACCGGTAATGTTGCAGTAAATGATGTAATCATTCAAGATATTATTCCTCAAGGTACTACGTTTATAGAAAATAGCGTCATTGTAAACGGAGAAACTCTTCCAGGAGTGAATCCAGTAAGCGGCATACCAATTGGTACTATAACTATTGGTGGAGATGCTATCGTTTCATTCCAAGTAACTGTGACTTCTATTCCAACACCAAATGAACTAAACAACAACGCAATTACTACTTTTAACTATATAGTCAACCCAAATAACGTACCTGTTACAAATACGACTACAACAAATACTGTCAAAACTACTGTCCAAAATGATAATGTCATTGCTTTTAAGTCTGCTGATGTAACAAACGCCTTACCTGGTCAAACTTTAACGTATACAATTACGATTACGAATAGCGGTAATGTAACGATTGAAGACCTTCTTGCCATAGACGCCGTACCAATAGATACGACTTTTGTTGCTGGTAGTGTTACGATTAACGGAATCAATCAGCCTAATGAGAATCCTGAAAATGGTATTACGTTAGGAAATCTTGCTCCTAATGAATTTGTTATTATTACGTTCCAAGTGACAATATCTTCTTCTACTCTTCAATCTACAATTAATAATGATGCTTCTGTTTCCTATACCGTTATCATTGATCCAACAAAACCACCTATTACAATTACAAAACAAACAAATACCGTTACAACGACAGTTATTGATCCGATGGTTCGCATTGAAAAAACAGCTGACAAATCTATTGTCGTTATAGGAGATATCATTACATTCACATTAGCGGTATTCAATCATTCCCCAATTCCTACAATCAGTACTTCTGTTATAGACACAATTCCAGCTGGTACAACATTTATAGAAAACAGCGTAACCATTAACGGCACTCCCGTTCCAAATGTTCGTCCAGACACTGGTATTAATATTGGTTCTTTATCTGCAGGTACAGTAGCAACTATAACATTTCAAGTTCTCGCAACTTCTATTCCTTCAAACAGTACAATTATAAATTCTGCAACAGTTACCGCTGCTTTTCAGTTGACACCACAGGATCCAATTATTACTTTCATTGTTAATTCAAATATCGTTCGTATACCAGTTCAATTTATAACTGCAACAGTCACGAAAAATGCTTCCGTCAGCTCAGCTTATTTAAATCAATATTTTGATTACACGGTACGCATTACAAATACTTCTGAAATTTCACTCTCAAATATTTCGTTACAAGATACTATTCCAGCAGGTTTACAATTTATAAATGGCACTGTCTTTATTAACGGTGAACGCTCTCCACTAGCGAATCCGAATATCGGTTTCCTAGTCGCTACTAATTTGGAACCAAACGAAACAATTATCGTGTTATTCACAGTACAAGTGATAAGCCCCCCTGTTAATAATCCCTTTAAAAATACGGCCAATATTTCGTTACAACTTCAAGTCTCGCCTACCGACCCACCAATTACAGTAACCGTTACAAGTAACGAAAACATCGTCACCTTTGTTCCAGAAAATCCAGATGAAGCACTTCCAAATTTAAATTGCTTCTTTGACGGTGAACGCTTCATTCGCATTACTCCTCGAAATGTACGAAATTACCTTTGGACTTGGATTTGGTGGAAGTAATTGAAACAAAAAAGAGATTGTAGTTTGGTTGAAACCAAATTACAATCTCTTTTTCATTACCTATATCCCACTACGTTGTAACTCGTCCAAGGATATACGATT
Source organism: Bacillus sp. AP50 (assembly GCF_040492675.1). Classification (NCBI taxonomy): domain Bacteria; kingdom Bacillati; phylum Bacillota; class Bacilli; order Caryophanales; family Bacillaceae; genus Bacillus; species Bacillus sp. AP50. The sequence goes on along the minus strand of NZ_JBEUTW010000070.1, from coordinate 4,033 downwards.
AAACACCATCTCAAGTTATTTTAGTCGTAATAAGTTGGCCAGCTTCATTAATAGTAACTTTCCATTTCACTCCACTAGCAGTCTTCATGATTATACCTTTACTTGCCTCTATTTCAATATCTCCAAACATTCTTCCGCCAGTCGTCGCTAACCAAGCACTCCCATTTTCCATAGAAGATCTTGCAAAGATACGATTAATTCGAAAACGTTTATGATCTTGAGAATAACCACTTAATGTAATTCTAACTTTATATAACTGACTGGCCTTCATATTCGATATAATTGTATCGCCAACATTTAATGGAACATCCAACGCGATAACCCAACTTCCAGTTGCACTTAATGCATATTCAATTTTAATTTTCTTTGGGCTCTCTCCCCATCCAAAATACATTCCAAAACAATTTAACATTTGTATTGGTTTTTTCGTAAAATCCATTTCAATTACAACTGGATTACTATCTGGAACGTCAATATAGTTTACACTTTGTTCATCTATTAAATTAAAGCAATTTGTGAGATTTCCCCCGTACGGCACTTTTCCACTTACTTGCTTAACGTTATATTTCTGCTGAGCATTTACTAAAATATCATCTTGATTTCCTATTAAATGAGGTCTATTTAACGTCAAAGGTAACTGAATTCGTAGGGATTCTTCATAAGTAGACTTACAAACATTGTATTGTCCTTTATCTACAATAGTTGTCGAAAGCAGATTTGAAAAAAGGTAGTTACGATGAGAATTGGAAGAAAATTCAATAACAATTTGTTCACTACTCATCCGGTACGTATCCCAGATCATACAATCAAATGTATTATACGCACCTGAACAACGAATTACTTTTTCCGTTTGTTGTCTACATTGCACTTGAATATCATGAAACGTATTTCCTGAACTTTCATTTGGCAAATCACTATTTCCATCTACTTCAATCCCATACACACATCCATCAATAAATATAGATTGAAATACATTGGCGTTAATCCAGCAAGGTGTATTGATATCATTTATATATTCTGTCTTCAAATGTATTGCAGTTTGAAAGTTTTTAATTTGAATAAATTTAACTTGAAAGAAACTAATAAAATCCCATGCCTTTTGACAATAAAAATGTATAGCTTTTCCTTTATACGATGGAGTTGTATTTATTATATTTATATTTGATATAACAGATTGATTAGGTACTTCGATTTGTTGTGAACCAGAAACATAAATAACAGCAGATTGAAACAATGGATTTATAACTTGAAGAGTACCACCAACTATCGAAGCGTTACTTTGTAGCTCAAATGCATTAAAATCCCCATCAATTTGCAGTGTTACGGTAGGATCCAACTCTAATCTTACGTTTGATTTAATAACAATCGGCTTTACAATTTTGTACGTATTTATCCCTGTAATTCTAACCGTCGAAATTCGATTCGCTACACAATAATCAATAGCTTGCTGAATTGCTAATGAGCTATCATTTCCCGAGTTTGGAACTACGCCAAAACAATCAATATGAACGCTACTTTCTGGCGCACAATCTTCTTGGGATGAAATATATTCTGACAAAATAAATTCACTCCTCATATTACCTTTTTCATATAATATGTGAGTTGTCTCTTAAAAGTTTCTATAATAAAAAAAACAAACGACCTACTCGGTCATTTGTTTAATTCATATATATTTTTCGTTTCCTCTATCATTTTAGTTAACGAGAAATATCTCATTGCTTTCTCTCGTGCTTTCAATCTAATAGCAGTTACCTTTTCTTCATTCCCTTGTAGTTCCTCAAGCGCACTTGCGAATTCTGATTCGCAATATTCAGATATCAAAACACCTGACTCTCCATCTATTACCGCTTCATGTATTCCACCAACATCTATTGAAACAATTGGTGTCCCTGTAGCCATCGCTTCAATTACTACCATTGGAAACACTTCACGAAAAGATAATAAAAGTAAGGCGTCCATATTCCCTATAAACTCATGCGGCTCTGAAATATTCCCTAGCATCTTCACCCTTTGCTGCAATCCATATTTTTCTATTTCTTTCATAATCGATTCTTTCTCTGGTCCATCACCAGCAATATAAAACATAAAATCATTTCTCTTTTTCAATACATTTGCAATTTTGACAAATAGTTGATGGTTTTTCTCTTTGGATAATCTAGCTAATATCCCTATTTTATATGTAGATTCTTTCTTTTTCTGCTGGAATAAAAACTTTTCAATATCAACACCGTTATAAATTGTATTTATTTTTTCTTCTGCTACATGAATTGAAATTAAATTGTTCTTTTCAAACTCACTTACTGTAATAATATTGTTCACATATTTATTCATGAAATACCGAAAAAGCGTTGGCATTTTCTTTTCTAATATCGTTACATTGTGTTTCGTATAAACAATTTTCATCTTTTTTTTAATAAACTTTTGAAGTAGAAAAGCATATAATACCATTCGCAAACTATTTGCATGAATAAGTTCTATCTTTCGTTTACAAATTTCGTTTCGTAAATAATAAATATTTCTCAAATGATTCCATCGACTAAGTAAGATAAAATTTTCTTTTCTAGTAAGGGATTCATATAGTTCTCCATCACCTGCAGCTGTATAAATCTTAAAATCCTCATAATGCAAATTATTTTCTAATTTACAGAAATAATTTTCGGCTCCGCCAGTTATCAATTTATCAGTCATCAACAGTATATTCATAATTGCGTCTTCCCAACTACATTGATTTTATTTTTTTTATAAGCATGATAAGCATACTTACTAAAATAGTAAAAGCTTTGCACTGCATTAAGACTTTTTTGGTCCCTTAATAATTTCCAATACCGAAAAGCTGCTCTAACTTTATTTCTCGAAACAGAATTTGCTACAATTCGATACTTCGCTAATACTTGCTGTATCCCTTTTGCTTCATGCCCTTCATGTAATAAGTTCAGCCATAACGCTGTATCTTCCGGCTGTACACTAGGCATTTCGACATACGGAATTTTTTCACGATCAATCATCACCGTTAAACACCCGATAATTGTATTTCCTACTAAATAATGATAGTCAACAGATTTTGGTACACTCACTTCACGATTTAATTCATTACCATTTTCATCAATTAAACTATACGACGCATATGAAAAAGCAATATTCATTTCTTCCATAAATAACAATTGTGTCTTCAATTTATGTGGCAACCATATATCATCACTATCTAAAAAGGCAATGTACCTTCCTCTCGCCTCTCGAATCGCTAAATTCCGAGCTTTAGCAGCACCAACATTTTCTTTTAATGATAATAACCTAATACGTGAGTCTCCTTCTATTATCTCTTTAATTTTTGCGGCAGATTGGTCGGTTGAACAGTCATCAACGATAATCATTTCCCAGTTTTCATACGATTGATTCTGTACAGATAAAATTGTCTCACCTATAAATCGTCTACTATTATAAGAAGGTGTTATTACAGAAACATGAGGCGCCTTATTATGTGCTGATAGACATTTTACCATCTATCTTTCCCCTTCCTTCATATATTGAAATATACTTCACAACAACTGCTAAAAATAAAAAGAACGCTTCGTTAATAATGAGTGACAATGACATCATCTGAAATAAAAATGCAATCATAGTCAATAGAAGGTATGGTTTTTCACGAAACAAAGTATGCTGCGCTAACTTAAACATTAATATGAATAAAAACGCACTATATAGAAGAAAACCAATTGTACCCGACTCAGACAAAATTTCTAAAAATGTATTGTGTACATATAATTTTTCATTAAATTGATACTCATAATAATTCGAGAAGTTAAACGCACCAATTCCGATATATGGATTGGATAAATAATATTTAAAAGCAGCTTCCCATAATGTAAATCTACCACTTCCATTATCATGGGAAAAATCAGAAATTCGTTTATTTAATATGTCATCTAATTGGCCCCCCATTACACTATTCGATAAACTAAAAATAACTACACTAAACAATACTAAACTCATAATTATTTTTATTTTTTTAGCGAAACTAGACATACATATATAT
>NZ_JBEUTW010000069.1:0-7078 GCF_040492675.1 Bacillus sp. AP50 | reverse complement strand
AGGTTATACGGTACAACTTAATGGTGAGATTGATGCGTATACGGCATCAGATTTAAAAAATAAGGTAATGCCTATTACAAGCGAAAAAGAGGTTCATATTGTAGTAGATTTTCATAACGTAGATTATATGGATAGTACAGGCTTAGGAGTTTTTATAGCTTTATTAAAAGCAGTTAAGAAAAATGATGGGAAGCTAGAGTTTACTGGTGTGTCTAAAAGGCTAAAAAGATTATTTGATATTACAGGGCTAACAGAAATATTAAATTTGAATTCCGATTTTGAAAAAGTAGAAAGAAGGTGACTAGGGATGATGGAGAGATTTGAAAAGATAGAAATGAAAATTCCTGCAAAAGCAGAATATGTGGCTATTATTCGTTTAACAATGGCTGGTGTTGCGAATCGAATGGGCTTTGCTTATGACGATATAGAAGATATGAAAATTGCTATTAGTGAAGCTTGTACAAACATTGTACAACATGCATACAAAGAAGACGTTGGAGAAATTACAATTGTCTTCGGGCTATATGAAGATCGATTAGAAATTATGGCTGCGGATAATGGGGTTAGCTTTGATTTTAATAGCTTAAAAAGGAAAGTTGGTCCGTATGATATTAGTAAACCAGTAGAACATTTGCCGGAAAATGGTTTAGGTTTATATTTAATCAATACGTTAATGGATGATATACAAATTATGCATGATGAGGGCATGACAGTTTTAATGACAAAATATATACAAAGAGAGCAGGTGGAGAATGATGGAAATCCAATCTCAACCTACAAATCTTACTAAAGAAGACGTTATTAAACTAATTGCAGACTTCCAACAAAACCAATGTGATGAAGCACAGGAAAGATTGGTTAATCACTATAAAAATCTTGTATACTCCATTGCATATCGCTATTCAAAAGGCGGGCCTATGCATGAGGATATTATACAAGTAGGGATGTTAGGGCTCTTAGGCGCAATAAGAAGGTATGATTATTCGATAGGGAATGCTTTTGAGCCGTTTGCAATACCTACAATAGTAGGCGAAATAAAGAAATATTTACGTGATAAAACTTGGGGTATTCACGTTCCAAGGCGAATTAAAGATTTAGGCGGGAAGATTAAACTTGCGATAGAGGAGCTAACAGATCGTTTCCAGCGTTCACCGAAGATTATAGAGATTGCAGATCATTTAGGACTATCCGAAGAGGAAGTGCTAGAAATTATGGATGCGAAAAATAATTATCGCGTATCTTCCTTAGATGATGTAGTTGAAAATTCATCTGATGGCAGTTCGGTAGCGAGGATTGAATCTGTAGGTGAAGTAGAGCAAGGATATGAAGAGACAGAAAGGCGTCTCGTTTTAAAGGATATTTTCAACGTATTAAATGACACAGAAAAGAGTGTTATTCATTATATATTTGGAGAAAATTTAAATCAAAAAGATACAGGGGAACGGTTAGGTATTTCACAAATGCACGTTTCTCGTATTAAAAGACAAGCGATAAGTAAATTGAAGCAAGCAGCATTTTTAGATACATAAAAATTTAAAATCATTATGTTTAAAACATGAGAAAAGGGGTAGTTATTAAATATAGGAGGAGATATAAAAATGTCACACGATGTGAAAGAACTAATCGAAGGATTGAATGAAGATTTAGCAGGAGAATACTCAGCAATTATTATGTATAACCATAATGCAGCAACAGTTTCTGGTATATATAGACAAGTGTTAAAACCTTTCTTTGAATCTGAAATTAGTGATGAACAAGGACATGCCCTATATTTAGCGGAGAAAATTAAGACGTTAGGTGGTACACCTACTACAATCCCTTTACGAGTGAAACAAGCAGAAGATGTTAGAGAAATGTTAGAGTCGGCTAGACAATCAGAATATGAGACAATTAAGCGTTATGAAACGAGAAAAGAACAGGCAGCGAAATTAAATATGACAGAGTTAGTTGTAAAGTTAGAAGATATGATTGCAGATGAAACAAATCATATGGAAGAATTAGATCGTCTTTTAAATGACAAAGCAATGGTATTAAATTAATAGTGGAAATTTATAGAATGAAAGAACAAACTCTCATTTCTGGGGGTTTGTTCTTTTGCTGTATAAAAATTATGTTAGAGTAGGAAATTTTCATTTTGTAACTGAGTATGCAATACTAGAAAAATAGAAAATGATAATAGATTTACATTTTAAATAAGAAAAGGGGAAATAACTTGTGTCCATTTTAATTGTCGATGATAATCCGGTTAACATCTTTGTAATTGAAAAAATTTTAAAACAAGCCGGATATCAGGATCTTGTATCGCTGAATTCTGCACAAGAGCTTTTCGAATACATTCAATTTGGAGAAGATTCTTCCAGGTATAATGAAATTGATTTAATCTTATTAGATATTATGATGCCTGAAATTGATGGACTTGAAGTTTGTAGGCGATTACAAAAAGAGGAGAAGTTTAAAGATATTCCTATTATTTTTGTTACAGCTTTAGAGGATGCCAATAAATTGGCCGAAGCTCTTGATATGGGGGCAATGGATTATATTACGAAACCTATAAATAAAGTTGAACTATTAGCACGTATGCGTGTAGCGTTACGCTTGAAATCGGAATTAAATTGGCATAAAGAACAAGAAGAAAATCTTCGGAATGAACTAGATTTAGCTACGCAAGTACAAAGAAACTTATTAAGTAGCCCATTAAGAGAAGATTATATAAAAATTGAAGCAAGTTACTTACCTTCATTTAAATTAGCTGGAGATATGTATTATTGGTATAAAATCGATGAAAACCGCTACGGTATTATATTATTAGACGTGATGGGACATGGTATATCTGCTTCATTAGTTTGTATGTTTATTTCGTCTGTATTACGTGAAACGATTAAATCTTTAATCGATCCAGAACTTGTCATTAAAGACTTAAATAAATATATGACTCTTTTACATAATGAGAATGACGATATTCCATATTATTTTACAGCGATATATTTAGTAGTAGATACAGAAAAGAGAACGATTGAATATGTAAATGCAGGGCATCCTTCTGGATACGTTTTAGTTGATGAAACAAATATGGTTGAACTAAATCGCGGGAGTTGTGCGGTAGGATTTTTTGATGAAATAAAAGTTAAAAAGACAGTTATACCTTTTGAGAAGAACGCTCAAATCGTATTGTTTACAGATGGTGTTCTTGAAGCAATTGCAAATGATGAATTTGAGGCTGAAGAGAAATTACGTACTTTTACAGAAAGAAAATGGGGAGATTTAGAAGGCGAGATAGAAGGATTTTACAAGGAAGAACAAAAGAAAGCGCAATCAGATGATATGTGTCTAATTATGATACAAACGAATGCGAAATAAAAAGCGTATGAAATCCAAACAGAGGATTTCATACGCTTTTTATTGTATTTTTTGATAAATTTGTTCGCTAGGATTAAATTGGGTATAATGCGGCATTATATTTGAAAAACGAAGAGTTTCTTTATTTCCTAAACATAGAAAACCATTGTGACCTAAGCTTTCATAAAATAGTTGCTGCACTTGATTTTGAAGTTTACTTGTAAAGTAAATTAAAACGTTACGACAAAGTATAATATGAAACTCGTTAAAAGATTGATCGGTTACTAAATTATGCTGTGCAAAAATAATGTTTTGTAAAAGTGATGGATTAAAATAAGCAAAACGATTATCTGTTGAATAATAGTTAGAAAATGCTTGTGTACCGCCAGCTTGTAAATAATTTTTCGTATAAGTTTGCATTTTATTTAACGGGAGGATAGCTTGTTTTGCTTTTTCTAACACATTTGTATTCATATCTGTTGCGTAAATAACCGACTTTTCACTTAATCCTTCTTCGTGAAGTAAGATGGACATTGATAATACTTCTTCACCAGTTGCGCATCCAGCATGCCAAATTCTAATTTCAGGTTGCTTTTTTAATTCAGGAATAACATGCTCTCTAAGCGCTTTAAAAAAGGCAGGGTTACGGAACATCTCAGTTACATTAATCGAGAAATCATTTAATAACTGTTCTAAAACCCCTTCCTCGTGAATTACTTTTTCAATTAATTTTGAAATGGTTGGGATATTAGAGAGCTGCATTCTATTACAAATTCTTCTATAAATAGATGTGCGAGCATATTGGCGAAAATCAAATCCTGATAGTTTAAATACCGCTTCCAATAGTAATTCAATTTCTAAGTTCGTGCGCTCATCCGTATCTACTGATGGATCAAAATTATAATACTTATTTTCCACTCCAACTAAACCTCACTTATTTTATTAACCATACACTCATTACCGAATAGAGTTGATGTAGATTTAATGGTTTACTTATATAATCTGAAGCGCCAGCAGATAAACATTTTTCCTTATCATTTGGCATTGCTTTAGCAGTTAATGCGATAATAGGTATTTCATTTAACCCTAAGTTCATTCGGATATTTTCCATCGTTTCATAACCGTCCATATTAGGCATCATAATATCCATTAAAATAAGGTCAATATTTGTATTACTTTTTAGTATTTCTAAACACTCTAAGCCGTTTTGGGCAGTAATAATGTTGGCATTTTGTTTTTTTAATGCGTTTTGTAACGCAAATATATTTCGATGATCATCATCGACAATTAAAATGGTTTTCTCTTGGAAGACGTTATTTGTTTCGGGAGTAACGATAGTTTCTTCAACAACTTCAGCAGGAATAACATCTTCTATCGTTGCTGCGACTTCTAAATTGGATAACTGTATATCTGGTAATCCATTTGGAAGGTTAGGAATATATACAGTGAAAGTACTACCTTCTCCTACATTACTCTCTAACGTAATCCAACCACCTAACAATCTAGCAAACTCTTTACAAATAGATAAACCTAATCCTGTACCACCATACTTCCGAATCGTTGCGCCATCTGCCTGTTGAAAGGCTTCGAAAATAAGTTGATGCTGTTCTTTAGCGATACCAATACCAGTATCTTTTACTGAAATTGTAATCCAATCTTTACTTATAGACTGCATATCATGACTTAAATTACTTGTTTCTATCGAATCGAAATGTAAAGAAACGGATCCTTTTTCTGTAAATTTAAATGCATTGGATAATAAGTTTTTAATAATTTGCTCAATCCGTTTTGCATCTGTATAAAACAGATCAGGAATCGTATCACTGTCTTCAATAGTAAATTCGACATTTTTTTGTGCAGCTATATGTAAAAAGTTTTGATGCATATTGGCTGCCATGTCACTTATGTTCGTTGCTTCAAAAATGATGTCTAGTTTGCCTGCTTCTACTTTAGATAAATCGAGTATGTCATTAATTAAAGTAAGTAAGTCTTTCCCTGATGAATGAATGACAGTTGCTAATTCAATCTCATCGTCGGATAAATTGTTATCATGATTTTCTCTTAACATTTCAGATAATAGTAAAATACTATTTAACGGTGTGCGTAATTCATGTGACATATTTGCTAGGAACTCAGATTTGTATTTTGAGCTGCGTAACAACTCGCTTGCTTTTTCTTCTAATTCTGATTTAGTAATTTGTAAGTCAGCTGTCTTCTGCTCAGCCTCTTCAGTTCTAGACTCTAATTGTTCATTCGTTGTTCGTAATTCTTCTGCTTGCATTTGTAGTTCTTCCGCTTGCGTTTGCAATTCTTCTGATTGAACTTGTAACTCTTCTGTCATTGCTTGTGATTCATGTAAAAGAGTTTGAATTCGCATACGTCCCATAATGCTATGGATTGTTAAACCTAGATTATCAACGGTTTGTTGAATTAAATCTTGATGTAAATCTGAAATCTCAGTTACACTTACTAACTCCATTACTGCGATTACTTCATCCTCAAATAAGATAGGGATGATTAATAGATTTTTAGGACGTATTTCTAATACTCCGCTAGTGACATAACGAAACTCTTCGGGTATATCCCTGAGAATAAAACTTTTCTTTTCTAAGGCAGACTGTCCAATGAAACCTTCACCCATTTGAATGGATTGTTTCCCAATATCAGCACCTTGATCGGCGAAAGAAGCTTTTTTCACATAGTAGACAGTTTCTTCATATTCTTCACGTACATAAAATGCACCGCAAGAAGTTTGCGTTTTTTGTATAATTCCACTAAGAATTTTTTTACCTAACATCTCAATAGAAGATACACCTTGATACATTAAAATTAATTCTGCAAGCTCCGTTTGTAACCACTCTCTTTTCGATATTTCGTCTAGTAGGTGATTCGTTGTATGAGCAAGATCTTTTATTTCATCACGTGTGTTTACATGAATTCTTTCCGTGATTTTTTCTTTAGAAGAAATGGATTTAATAGCTTGAATTACATTTTTAATCGTTTTTGTAATGGAATTCGAAATATAGAGTGAAATGATAATAGAAATACAAGAAAGTAAGAACAATAAACTGTATAACCAAATCTCTAATTTATTATTTTCAGTATCTAATTGTGCTGCTCTTTTTTTCGTTAATTGCTCCTCAGTGCTACGGAAGTTAGTTACCTGTGACTGTAATGACTGAATTTGAGTCGTGTCGATTGTTTGTACATTATTACTATTATGATTTGCAATTAACGGGTGAATCTCTTTATTTATCCAACTAATAATATTTTCGTTAATCTGTTTTAATTTTTCTTGCTGAGATGGGTTATCCTCTAATAGAGCTAAAAGATCTTGATAATGTTTTTCGTAATCCTTTTCCGCAGCATTAAGGGATTGAACGTAATTTGCATCATTAGAAGTGATAAATCCTTTCGCTTTATTTTCAATTGTGAGCAAATCTTTCTCCACTTGATTCGTTAAATTAAGAACTTTAAAATCGTGCTCAATAATAAAATTACGAGATTTTTGTAAATTAGAAATCTCATTGTTCAACATAATGAAAGAAACAAGTAAGAACAAAATGATAACTAAATAACCAGCCATAATTTTGTAGCGAATACTAAATTTTGCTTTCGAGTTCATTAAAAATTCCTACCTTCAAGGTTATTAAAACTTTTCTATTTTAAAGAATGAAAAACGTAATATATATTATATCAGTTTTCATAAGGCTAAACTAGAAATCCCCCTATTGTATTAGGG
>NZ_JBEUTW010000068.1:0-6623 GCF_040492675.1 Bacillus sp. AP50 | reverse complement strand
TTTTTTTGTTTAGTTTTTTCATTTGTAGGTGCGATGTTCATTTATTATCCTGGAGACATGTAAGCCGGCGATCTATTCTAGTTCTTCTCGCTTATACACGGTAAAATATGAATTGTTCATCCTTTTTTCTAACTTAATAGATACAGTTTATGTATGACATGATAGGCAGGTGTAAATGTGTTAAATGTTCAATTATCTCAATACTTACTAAAAGAGTCTAAACCAGCTCTTCATACAGATGAAAAACGAGTGTATATGTTAAAAGATGAAGGGCAATCACCGTATCCTATTTATTTAAATCACCCTATTATGATAGGAGTGGGAACGAATTTGAATCAGCATACAGGATTTGAAGAAATCATTAAAGGATTTATAGGCGCACATAACAAATTTCCTATGTATATGTTATTTGAAACTTATTTATGTAGAGACTTTATTGAAGGGTTTTTAGAAGAGAATAAACTTCATTTTGAGCTAGTTTTTACTAATAAGAAAAAGGATACGAACTTTTTTAAAGTGTGCATTACCAATAGTGATGATATAACCACACTTATGAAGTATTTCTTCCAATCAGCACAAGATTCTCTCTATACGCTATTAAGCTATTCAGCAGACTGTAAGATTATCAGTAATCGTACTGGTGGGATTGAAATAAAAGCGGACAGTTTCTATCCAAGCTTTTCATTTATGTATGATGCGCAAGAATTATTTATTATTGGTGGAGAAGAAAAATGGTCTGATATCCATTATATAAAAAGATTTTTCCATCTTGAGCAGATTACAGATGAGCTAATTATTGATTTAAGAAAATGAGAGACGAGAGAGAATAAATGAAAAAACCCTCAAGTATAGAACGACATACTTGAGGGTTTTTATGTATGAAGAAGGGCCTTGTATCATATATTTTATTCGTCGTTGCATGTAAGTCATTCGGTTTATAAAAACAATGTGCTAAAGAGATCAGTAAAGAAGGCTTTTCTATTTTTCCCGAGAATGAAAAGAAATATATAATCTAATTTTCGTGAATGTAATGAGGAGGCAGTAAAATTTGAACAGAAAAATTTGGTTTGTATTTACTTTTTTTGCTCTTTTAGTAGCTAGTTATATTGTTGTCCAGTATTTTATTATGGATGGATTTCAAACAGGACTTGTAAAAGCGAAGCTTATGTTTGGATCTAAATTAAGTGCGTTCTGGTATATGATGCTATTTATGCATATTACAACTAGTATAGTAGCATTAGTAATTGGCCCGTTTACATTATCCACTAAATTTAGAGAAAGGAATATCAACCGTCATCGAATAATTGGGAGAATCTATATGGTTGGTATATTATTAGGAGGCTTTTCTGGACTATATTTATCCTTTTATGCTACGGGAGGATTGGTAGCGAAGCTAGGTTTCGGTTTGTTATCTGTATTTTGGCTAACATCAGCATATCAAGCATTAAATAGAGTTAAGAATAAAAAAATTAAAGACCATCGGAATTGGATGATTAGAAATTATTCTTTAACCTTTGGAGCAGTTACATTAAGAATTTGGCTACCGTTGTTTATCGTTCTATTTGGAATAGAGCGCTTTGAACTTAGTTACGCTATTATTGCTTGGTTAGCGTGGGTACCTAATTTAATTGTTGCAGAATTATTCATAAGAAAAAGACTTAATAGGGGAAAATACGAAGGAAATGAGGATTTACATTTTTGATGTGAATTTGCTGTTATATTGAGGGCAGAATTCTTCAGTAATTGAATTTTTAAATAGCTGGATTTCGTTTGTAGATTCAAAAATCCGCTAATTTTATTGAATAAATAGAAAATACTTTCTTTTTTCGTTTATTTAATTTAATATCAATAAGGGCACCAAAAAAATAGATAGAGGTGCTAAAATGTACGGTATTATTAATTATGAAGTGTTTTTACTAACAGGAATTTTATTGAATTTAATTCCTGGTGCAGACACCATGTACATTGTGGGGAGAAGTATTTCACAAGGTAGAAAAGCAGGTGTGTATTCTGTTTTTGGTATTATTACTGGTTCTTTAGTTCATACGTTGTTGGTTGCTTTTGGTTTATCTATTATACTTACAAAATCCATTGTGCTATTTAACATCATTAAGGTTATAGGTGTTATCTATCTCGTCTATTTAGGGATTAAAATGATACTTGATAAGACGAATGTAGCTTTCCAGGCCTCGTCCAATAAATTGAACATTAGAAAAATATATATACAAGGGCTTTTAACAAGTCTTACGAATCCAAAAGTCTCTTTATTCTTTATTGCGTTTCTTCCGCAATTTATAGATACAAAGGCTTCAGGTTCTATGCCTTTTATCATTTTAGGACTTACTTTTACAGTAACCGGACTATTATGGTGTTTATTTGTTGCTTATTTTTCTTCATATGTTACAAAAAAATTAAGAGGAAACCAAAAGGTAGGAATGATTCTAAATAAGATAACAGGACTGATTTTTATTGGTATGGGGTTAAAGTTGCTTCAAACAAAAGCTCCTCAATAAACCTGAATAACATAAAAATGCCCCCTTTCAAGAGATGTAATCTTAGGTTTAGGCTAATTTCTACATACTAAAAAGTCCCTTTAACTTTGAAGGGACTTTTTGCTTGTTATTTTGAGTTATCTAAAAGTTTATTTCAAGGTGAGGATCGGTCTGCCCGTAAAAGCCCGATTGGTGAGGGCTGATTAAAGTTTCACTTTATTTGTATTACCAACTAGCAGTTTCCGTACTTTCTTTCAACCACTTCACCCAATCAGAATCCTCCACCTTAAGCAAACTGAGCGAAACACCTTTCATATCTAGAGAAGTTAGCAGCGTACCAACTTTTACAAATGTAATCTGTAATCCTTCCAGCTCATATAAACGGCGAATATCATTTGCGAAAATGTATTGTTCCATTAATGGAGTTGCGCCTAATCCGTTAATGAGAATGGCGAAGTTGTCGCCTTTTCTCCAGCGATAAATGCTTTTTAATTTGTTCATTAGTTCGATCGCTAATATTTCAGAAGAGGATAGTGCTTCTTTACGGTAACCTTTTTCTCCGTGAATGCCGACGCCATAAAAAACTTCATCTTCGTTTAATGTGAATGAAGCTTTTCCTTTCACTGGATCGTTTGCAGGTGAAAGTGCGACCCCTAATGTGTGTAAGTTTTTGATGACAGCTTGCCCAAGTGTTGTTAGTTCTTCTAAAGAGTGACCTGCAAGAGCGGCCGCACCAAGTATTTTTTGAACGAAAACAGTACCAGCGACGCCGCGTCTTCTTTTATTAAACGAAGCATCATCTTCAATTGAAACGTCATCATTTACGATGATGTGGTCAATTTGTCTTCCTTCTTCTTTGGCGATTTGTTCTGCAGCTAGAAAGTTTGCTACGTCATCTTTAAAGTTTTTAATGATGAATAAAATACTCTTATCTTTTGGCATGAGGCGAGTTGCCGCGACAATTTGTTCCACTGTAGGCGGAGTGAAAATACTTCCGTTTACTGCCGCCGTAAGCATACCTTTTCCTACATACCCAATGTCAGCAGGCTCATGTCCGCTACCACCGCCACTTATGATAACAACGTTTTGCTTCAGTTTCTCGATATCTTTTACATAAATGATGTTATTTGTTTCGTCGTAATTCACTTTGTCGTTATGTTCAAAATAAAAGCCATGCATCATATCTTGAACGATATGTTGTACATCATTCATAATCTTTTTCATTGCCTTTGCCACCCTTTAATTACTTTGCTGATTGCTCCAGTAATAGTAGTAATTGATTGTTTATCATATTTTTCATGAGAGAAGACATAATGGATGGATCTACTTCGCACTTGCTTTCAATCCAATCTTTTATCGTGCCAACGAAGCCGTGACTATAAAAGGAGGCAATCGTATTTTTTGTCTCATCAGAAAGGCTGAATCCACAGCTCACAGATAATTCATCAATAATCTTCATATATAAGTTTTTCGTATGCTCAAATAAATAGTGATTAAACGAGTTTTGTTCAATGACTTTGAAAGCATTTCGGTAAAATTTTTGATTTTCATAAAAGTAATCAAATAATAAATCGAAAATATTTTCCCACGTTTCATAGTCAAGAAAGTCGATAATGTTTTCTTTCGTTTCTTCTCTATAAATCCAGCTTAATAGTTCAAATTTATCTTTAAAATGATAATAAAAAGTTTGCCTACGCATTTGACAGTGTAACATAATATCGCTCACTGATATTTTATGAAACGACTCTGTTTCCATTAAATACTTCAATGAATTCGCGATTATCTTTTTAGAAATTATAGAAGAGGTCATCTGAATCATCCCTAGAATGTTAGTAATATGAAAATCCTACCTACAAATGAGAGCGGTGTCTTTAGACAGATTGTCCATTTTGTCCGTTTACTATAAAACGCTTTCATTTTAACATGGATAGTAAGAAGAAGATTTCAAATATATCACAATATATTAAAGGAATTGAGGGAGAATCACAATGAAAAAGATTATAAACAAACCAGAAACATTAGTAATGGAAATGTGCAACGGAATGGTTATGGCTCACCCAGAGCTTGAGCTTTTGAGAAAATATAAAGTCATCAAGAAGAAAGAAATGAACGAAAATAAAGTAACGTTAATTAGTGGCGGCGGTAGTGGTCATGAGCCAGCGCATGCAGGACTAGTCGGAAAAGGAATGTTAGATGCGGCGGTGTGCGGAGATGTATTCGCTTCGCCTTCACAAATTCAGGTGTATCAAGCAATTAAAGAAACAGCGAGTAAAAAAGGTACGTTATTAATTATTAAAAATTACAGCGGCGATATTATGAATTTCAAAAATGGTGCACATTTAGCGACGGAAGATGGAATTGAAGTCGACTACGTAAAAGTGGATGATGATATTGCGGTAGAAGATAGTCTATATACAGTAGGACGCCGCGGCGTTGCGGGCGTTATTCTCGTTCATAAAATTGCCGGCGCAGCAGCGGAAGCAGGTATGGATTTAGGAGCGGTGAAAGCTGTCACAGAAAAAGCAGCGGCTAACGTGCGCACAATTGGTTTAGCGTTAACGTCTTGTACAGTTCCAGCGAGCGGATCACCTACTTTCACACTTGCGGAAGATGAAATGGAATACGGCGTAGGTATTCACGGCGAGCCAGGAATTAAGCGTGAAAAAATGTTGTCAGCAGATGAACTAGCGAACCGTATGACAAATGACCTTGTAAAAGATTTAGGAGTAAAAGATGGCGAGGAAATCGCACTTCTAGTTAACGGTTTTGGCGGAACACCACTGCAGGAACTTTACTTATTTAACAATGCAGTGACGCGAGAATTAGCTGCTAGAAACATTAAAATTAATAGAGTATTCGTCGGCAACTATATGACGAGTATCGATATGGCTGGTATGTCTTTAACTGTACTGAAGTTAGATGATGAGTTAAAAACATTACTATCGAAAGAATGTAACACACCAGCGTTTAAAGTAGATGGACCAGTTGAAAGTGTAGAGTATGTAAATGTACTTGAAGAAACAGAAGAGAAGGAAGTTTCATTTGAACTAGAAACGGCGGAAGAACACGCTGTTATTAAAGATAATGTCATTACATTAAACAACATGATTTATCTCGTTGATAAAATGAGCGATATTATCATTAAAAATGAAGTACCGTTCTGTGAGCTAGATACGCATGCAGGTGATGGTGACTTCGGAATGAGTGTTGCAAAAGGATTTAAACAATTAAAACGTGAGTGGCATTCGATTGTAGAACAAGAAAATGTAACGATCGGATCATTCCTTGACGGTTGTTCTATGATTATTATGGAACATTGCGGCGGAGCTTCAGGTCCAATTTGGGGCGGTGCATTCCGCGCTGCTAGTAAAGCAGCAGGCGAGAAGCGCGAGTTAACAGTAAAAGAATTCGCTGAAATACTGCAAGCAGCACTGCAAGGCATCCAATCGATCGGTGAAAAATCATTCGGCAGAGGAGCAGTAGTTGGTGACAAAACGCTTGTTGACGCACTTGCTCCATGTGTAGACTCTTGGTTAGATAGCGCCTCAAACGAAGTAGACGTAAAAACTGCCTTTGAAAAAGGTGCAGAAGCAGCGGTTAAAGGAGCAGAGTACACGAAAGAAATCGTAGCTCGCATGGGCCGCGCTGGTACAGTTGGCGAAAGAAGTTTAGGATACCCTGATGCAGGTGCACATGCGCTTGGAGTTATCTTTACGGAGATTGCGGGTAGTTTGAAATAGGAATTGGAAAGTCCCTCTGCCTTAAGGTGGAGGGATTTTTCTGTAGTTTTCGAGAATAATAGTATGTGTCTTTTTGTATCACCAAAAACGACCGATTTTGGTGATACAGAAGGACATAAATCTTGTTTTTTGTTATGTCTTCATTTACAACGGTTTTCAAAGGAGATATTCTTAGTAAGAAATTATATTGAAAAGAGGTTTTGATTGTATATGATGAAGCTTATTAATCGCTAATTAAAATTCAAACGAATTTTATACTGTAAAAGGTCAAATTAAGGATAATTCCTTGATTTTATTTGTTATCCCCTTTTACTAGTAGCGGTTAGAAGACATTATATCTTATCAAAAAATTTCATGTTATTTCACGATATCTATTCTTTCGGGATAGGTG
>NZ_JBEUTW010000067.1:0-34110 GCF_040492675.1 Bacillus sp. AP50 | reverse complement strand
GTGGATATGTGGATAACCCCTATAAAGGATGTAAAAACAGTCTATCTACATGTGGATAGACTGTGCGTAAAACAAGGTAAGTTATTCACACTATTCAGCTACTACTTTAAAATACCATTAATTTCTTCAACTTGCTTTTGTAATTGCGTATCGGTTTTTAGTAGTTTAGAGATTTTTTCATGGGCATGGATAACTGTTGTATGATCACGTCCACCAAATTCTTCACCTATTTTTGGTAAAGAGGAATCTGTAAGCTCGCGCGATAAATACATTGCAATTTGGCGAGGAAACGCAACTGATTTGGTACGTTTTTTCGCTTTAAAATCTTCTAATTTCACTTGATAAACATCCCCGACAGCTTTTTGAATATCATAAATAGAGATAATTTTTGGCTTAGAATTTGGAATAATATCTTTAAGTGCTTCAGCTGCTAAATCAGCATTAATATCTTTATTAATTAAAGATGAATAAGCTACAACTCGGATAAGTGCACCTTCTAATTCACGAATATTTGAATCAATTTGATTTGCGATATAAAGCATAACTTCATTTGGTATATCAAGCCCTTCAGCTTTTGCTTTTTTGCGTAAAATCGCAATTCGTGTCTCTAAATCTGGCGGCGTAATATCTGTAATAAGCCCCCATTCAAAGCGGGAACGAAGACGATCTTCTAAAGTCGGAATTTCTTTTGGTGGTCGATCACTAGAAATTACAATTTGTTTACTTTCTTCGTGTAATGCATTAAATGTATGGAAAAACTCTTCTTGAGTTTGTTCTTTTCCAGCAAGAAATTGAATATCATCTATCAATAAAACATCTACGTTGCGATATTTATTACGAAAATCAACAGCCTTATTATCACGAATAGAGTTAATAAATTCATTTGTAAATTTTTCTGATGATAAATATACAACTTTTGCATTTGGATTATGTTCAATTACATAATGACCAATTGCGTGCATTAAATGCGTCTTTCCAAGCCCAACTCCCCCGTAAATAAAGAGTGGGTTATACGCTTTAGCTGGCGCCTCGGCTACAGCTAATGAAGCTGCATGGGCAAAACGGTTACCAGAGCCGATAACAAATGTATCAAATGTATATTTTGGATTTAACATGCTCTGTGGTAAATGAGCTGAATCATCTTGTGCTGGATTCGGCTTAACTGGAGGCAGATCAATATCCTCTTCAGCTTGACTTTGAGGAATAATAAAGCGAATTGCTAATTTTGCCCCTGTTAAATCGTATAGTGTTTCTGAAATTAGTTCGGAGTAATGAGATTCTAGCCAGTCACGAGCAAATTCATTTGGAGCTGTAATCGTTAATACGTCTTTCTTCAAGTTATGAGCCGTTGTTGATTTTAACCATGTCTCATAACTAGGCTTGCTTACCTTTTTTTCTAATTCTTTTAAGGCACTATTCCATAAATCAGAGATATTTTCCAAAGGTGTCCCTCCTTTACTAAGATGGTAAAAGAATAAGGTTGCGCAACAAATGTACAACCCAATAAATATAAAATGTATATTTATACGAAACGTATTTTAAAACCTAAAAACGTCGTTTGTATATGAGATAGGGTTTTCGACAAAAAAAGCAAATGTGGACAACTATTTACCCACATGTGATTAAAACTGTCCACATGTTATACACAAACTGTGGATAAAATAAAGGTGTGGAAAACTTATTCAAAGTGAAAACACAACTATAATATCAAAAAAAAGTGGCTATAGCAATGAATTTAAGAAAGTTATCCACAAAATCAATACCTTGTGGAATAAACTTGTCCACAACACGATATACTGTGTAAAAGTGCGAAAAAAGTTTGTGGATATAAAAAACGTGAAAAAACATTTATCCACAAGGAAATATAGGTACTGTGTAAAAGTATGTGAATAGGTTCAAAATGAATATTTGATGAAAATTTCTAGAACCATTGACATTTTCCTAGTTGATTAACTATAATTTATAGGACTGTCTTTAACAGATATTCCTCAGGGAGGTGTCATATAATGAAAAGAACTTACCAACCAAATAAACGTAAGCGCAGCAAAGTACATGGTTTCCGCAGCCGTATGAGCACAGCGAACGGACGTAAAGTGCTAGCAGCTCGTCGTCGTAAAGGAAGAAAAGTATTATCTGCGTAGACCACTGATCGTTCAGTGGTCTTTTTTTCTAATAATAGTGAATTTCCGCTGATGAAATACAGGAGTGTCAATTGATATGAAGAAAAAACATCGTATAAAGAAGAATGATGAATTCCAGGCGGTTTTTCAAAAAGGAAAATCAAATGCGAATCGTCAGTTTGTTGTATACCAATTAGATAAAGAAGAACAGCCAAACTTTCGCATCGGCCTTTCTGTTAGCAAGAAAATTGGAAATGCAGTAGTTCGTAATCGAATTAAGCGCATGGTCCGTCAGGCTATTACAGAGTTAAAAGATGAGATAGATTCTGGGAAAGATTTTGTTATAATAGCAAGGAAGCCTTGTGCAGAGATGACATATGAAGAAGTAAAGAAAAGCTTAATTCATGTCTTTAAACGCTCTGGTATGAAAAGAATAAAAAAGTAGCGTAAGGAAATGAATTACACTATATACATACCGATACAAGGAGGAGTAGGCTTTGAAAAAGAAATTAGGTTTACTAGCCATGGTCGTTGCATTAATGGCAATTGCCACCGGTTGTAGTGAAACGGGTCAGCCGATTACATCGAAAAGTACTGGGATTTGGAATGAATATTTCGTATATCCGCTTTCTCAGTTAATCACGTATTTTGCCGACTTATTTAACAGTAATTACGGTTTAGCAATTGTTATTACAACTCTTATCATTCGTTTTGCATTATTACCACTAATGATTAAACAAACGAAGAGTACGAAAGCGATGCAAGCGTTACAACCGGAAATGGTGAAGTTAAAAGAGAAATATAGCTCTAAAGATCAAGCGACACAGCAAAAACTGCAGCAAGAAATGATGCAGTTATATCAAAAAAATGGTGTAAATCCATTAGCTGGTTGTTTACCAATCTTTATTCAAATGCCAATTCTGTTCGCTTTTTATCATGCAATTATGAGAACAGCTGAAATTAAACAACATAGTTTCTTATGGTTCGATTTAGGACATGCAGACCCGTTCTATATCTTACCGGTCGTTGCAGCAATTACGACATTTATTCAGCAAAAGCTTGCAATGGCAGGAACAGCTGGTCAAAATCCGCAAATGGCAATGATGCTTTGGCTTATGCCGATTATGATTTTAATCTTTGCAATTAACTTCCCAGCCGCATTATCACTTTACTGGGTTGTTGGTAATATCTTTGGTATTGCTCAAATGTACTTTATCAAAGGGCCAGAAATTAAGGCTAGCAAAGCTGGAGGCTCAAGCAAGTGAGTGTAATTACTGCTAAAGGACAAACAGTCGAGCTGGCAGTAGAGGATGCTTTAAGGCAATTAAATACATCAAAAGATCGAGTAGA
The DNA here is from genome assembly GCF_040492675.1 of Bacillus sp. AP50. Lineage (NCBI taxonomy): Bacteria > Bacillati > Bacillota > Bacilli > Caryophanales > Bacillaceae > Bacillus > Bacillus sp. AP50. Next base: position 30,640 of record NZ_JBEUTW010000067.1, on the reverse strand, counting down.
TATAAATATTGTCGATGAGGGTAAAAGAGGATTCTTAGGTTTATTTGGGAATCGTCCTGCAGTAGTAGAAGTTGTATTGAAGAAAGATCCAATTCAAGAATGTGAAGAATATTTAAGAAATGTTATTCACGATATGGGTGTGGAAGTTGAGATTAGTAAAATTGTAAAAGGACGCGAAATTGAATTTACAATTTCTGGTGATAATGTAGGTGTTTTAATTGGGAAAAGAGGTAATACATTGAACTCTTTACAGTATTTAACAAAACTTGTCGCGAATCGTAACACGAAGCAGTATATCGGTATTACACTAGATGCTGAAAATTATCGTAGTAAAAGAAAAAGTACGTTAGAATCACTTTCTTATCGATTAGCGAAACAAGTATTTAATACGAAAAAAAGAGTTATTTTAGAACCGATGCCATCTTTTGAACGAAAAATTATTCATCAGGCATTATCAAATCATCAAGGTATCAATACAACTTCTGAAGGAAATGAACCACATCGGCATGTTGTAATATCTCCTAAATGACCGGTTGCTCAAATGAGTGCCGGTTTTTTTGAGCGAAAAATAGATGTGGATAACTAAAAAACACTAAACTTATCCACTGTGAATAAGTTTAGTGTTTTTTACATGGGGATATAATAAAATGAGTTATTCTTCTTTTGTAGATAGGTTCGTTATGGTATCCTAATAATTTAGTGAAAGAAATAATCATGTTGAAATAGAGATAAATAAGCAAGTGAGGTGAAAGGACATGGAATTTGATACAATTGCTGCGATTTCCACAGCGCTTGGAGAGGGTGCAATTGCCATTGTTCGAGTAAGTGGGGATGATGCGGTTGAGAAAGTTAATCGTATTTTTAAGGGGAAGGATTTAACAGAGGTTCCTTCTCACACTATTCATTATGGTCATATTGTTGATTTAGATACAAATCAAGTTATTGAAGAAGTTATGGTGTCTATTATGCGCGCACCAAGGACTTTTACACGTGAAAATATAGTGGAAATTAACTGTCACGGTGGACTTGTTTCAGTAAATAAAGTATTGCAACTTATTCTAGCACAAGGAGTACGATTGGCAGAACCGGGCGAATTTACAAAACGTGCTTTTTTAAATGGACGTATCGATTTATCACAAGCAGAAGCTGTTATGGATTTGATTCGAGCAAAAACAGATCGTGCGATGAATGTAGCAATTAATCAAATGGAAGGGCGATTATCTAAATTAATTGGTCTTTTGCGTCAAGAAATATTAGAAACATTAGCTCATGTTGAGGTAAATATAGATTATCCAGAATACGATGATGTAGAAGAGATGACACATAATATTTTAATTGAGAAAGCGACGCATGTTCGTTCGGAAATCGAAAAAATATTAGAAACATCAAAACAAGGGAAAATTTTACGTGAGGGTATTGCTACAGCAATTATCGGTAGACCTAACGTTGGGAAATCATCGTTATTAAATAGTCTTGTTCAGGAGAAAAAGGCAATTGTAACTGATATTGCAGGAACAACTCGTGATGTTATTGAAGAGTACGTTAACGTGCGTGGTGTACCTCTTAAACTTATAGATACAGCCGGTATTCGGGAGACAGAAGATGTTGTTGAACGAATTGGTGTGGAACGTTCAAAAGAAATGATGAGCCAAGCGGATTTGGTATTAGTTGTTGTCAACTATAGCGAGGCTTTAACAAATGAGGATGAAGATCTATTCCGTGCGGTACAAGGAAAAGACTTTATTGTTATTGTGAATAAGACTGATTTACCGCAAGCGATTGATATGGAACGTGTTACAGAGTTAGCCGCGGGAAATCGTGTTATTACAACATCCTTAATTGAGGAACAAGGAATAGATGAACTCGAAAAGGCAATAGCTGATTTATTCTTTGAAGGAACAATCGATTCTGCAGATATGACATATGTTTCTAATGCGAGACATATTGGATTATTAATACAAGCAGGAAAAACAATCGGTGATGCAGTTGAGGCGATTGAAAATGGTGTACCAATTGATATGGTACAAATTGATTTAACAAGAACGTGGGAAATACTTGGTGAAATTACTGGGGACACAGTGCATGAAAGCTTAATTGACCAGTTGTTCTCTCAATTTTGTTTAGGAAAATAATATAGTGAAGTTGTAGAAAGATAGAGATTATTAGGAGGAATAAACAATGGGATACAATGCCGGTTCATACGATGTCATAGTAATCGGTGCAGGTCATGCAGGATGTGAAGCTGGTCTTGCGGCAGCACGAATGGGCTCAAAAACATTAATGTTAACAATTAACTTGGATATGGTAGCATTCATGCCATGTAACCCTTCTGTTGGTGGACCAGCAAAAGGGATTGTTGTTCGTGAAATTGATGCATTAGGCGGAGAAATGGGACGTAATATTGATAAAACTCATATTCAAATGCGTATGCTAAATACAGGTAAGGGACCAGCCGTACGTGCACTTCGAGCGCAAGCTGATAAATTCTCTTACCAACATGAATTAAAGAAAACAATTGAAGAAACACCAAACTTAACGTTGTTCCAAGGAATGGTAGAGCGTTTAATCGTTGAAGAAGGTGTATGTAAAGGGGTAGTTACACAAGCTGGTGCAGAATATACAGCAAAAACAGTTGTAATTACAACTGGAACATTTTTACGCGGCGAGATTATCATGGGCGACTTAAAATATTCAAGTGGTCCAAATAACCAGCAACCGTCTATTACATTATCTGAGCATTTAGAGGAGCTTGGATTTGATCTTGTGAGATTTAAAACAGGGACACCTCCTCGTGTAAACAGTAATACAATTGACTACAGTAAAACAGAAATTCAACCAGGTGATGATAAGCCACGTGCATTCTCTTTTGAAACAACGAAATTTATTATGGATCAAATTCCATGTTGGTTGACATATACAAGTACAGAAACACACCGTTTAATAGATGAAAATTTACATCGTTCAGCTATGTATTCTGGTATGATTAAAGGAACAGGTCCTAGATACTGTCCTTCTATTGAAGACAAAGTAGTAAGATTTAATGATAAACCACGTCATCAAATTTTCTTAGAGCCAGAAGGGCGTAATACACAAGAAGTATATGTACAAGGTTTATCCACAAGCTTACCAGAAGATGTACAACGTGACATGCTTAGAACAATTCCAGGCCTAGAAAATGTTGAAATGATGCGTACAGGTTATGCAATTGAATATGATGCAATTGTGCCAACACAACTATGGCCAACACTTGAAACGAAAAAGATTAAAAATTTATATACAGCAGGACAAATTAATGGAACTTCTGGTTACGAAGAGGCGGCCGGACAAGGGCTTATGGCTGGAATTAATGCAGCATGCCGTTCTTTAGGTAAAGAAGAAGTTGTTTTAGGTCGCGAGGATGCTTATATTGGCGTCTTAATTGATGATCTTGTAACGAAAGGTACAAATGAACCATATCGTTTATTAACGTCTCGTGCAGAATACCGTCTATTATTACGCCACGATAATGCTGATCTTCGTTTAACTGAAGTTGGTCGTAAAATTGGATTAATTAAAGAAGAGCGCTATGAGCGATTTACAAATAAAAAATTACAAATTGAACAGGAAAAGGAACGTTTAAGCAGCATTATTATTAAACCACGTCCTGAAGTTCAAGAATTAATTCGCAATATTGGCGGAAGTGAATTGAAAGATGGAATACGTGCAAGTGACTTATTACGTCGTCCAGAGATGACATATGAGCATATTCATCTTTTAGTACCAAGTGAAGTAGAATTAAGTGATGAAGTTAAAGAACAAGTTGAAATTCAGATTAAGTATGAAGGATATATTGAAAAATCTTTACAGCAAGTAGAGCGTATGAAGAAAATGGAGAATAAAAAAATCCCTGTAGATATTGATTATGATGCGATTTCTAGCATTGCTTCAGAAGCTAGACAGAAATTGAAAGATGTTCGTCCACTTTCAATGGGGCAGGCTTCACGTATTTCTGGCGTAAATCCAGCGGATATTTCCATTTTACTTGTGTATATAGAACAAGGAAAAATTGCACGCGTATCGAACCAATAAATAGTAAGGAGATATTGCTAGATGAACATAGAACAATTTCAATCTATGCTAGAAGAGAAGGGAATCACCCTCTCTTCTAGACAGTTAGAGCAGTTCAAAATCTACTTTGAAACATTAGTAGAGTGGAATGAAAAAATGAACTTAACGGCTATTACAGAAAAAGAAGAAGTATATTTAAAACACTTTTTTGATTCCATTACAGCTGCTTTTTATTATGATTTTTCAAAACCATTCTCAATTTGCGATGTTGGTGCAGGGGCTGGATTCCCAAGTATTCCTTTAAAAATTTGTTTCCCGCATTTAAAAGTAACAATTGTAGATTCGTTGCAAAAACGTATTAATTTCTTAAATCACTTAGCACAAAAGTTAGAATTAAGTGATGTTGCATTTTGTCACGATCGTGCTGAAACGTTTGGGAAAAAAGAAGGTGTACGTGAATCATACGATATTGTAATGGCACGTGCAGTTGCGCGTCTTTCTGTATTAAGTGAGCTATGTTTACCGCTTGTAAAAGTTGGAGGAACATTCATTGCAATGAAAGGTGCAGCAGCAAACGAAGAAATTGAAAATGGCAAGTATGCTTTAGAGGTGCTAGGCGGAGAGTTAAAAGAGATGTCTACGTTCCAATTACCGTTTGAAGAGAGTGAACGTAATATTTTATTAATCGAGAAAAAGCGCAAGACACCAAAGAAATATCCACGCAAACCGGGAACACCCAATAAATTACCTATTGAAAAATAAATCTTATTAGACGTAAGATTAAATTATATAAATGAAAACGTAAATGTTTCATAGGAAACATTTTATGGAGAATAGTCAATAGGCCTAAAAGGTGGTGGAATATGTATGAAAAATACGTTTTCTCGTTTATTTGGCTTTGGAGATAAAGAGAGCGAATTCGAATTACAAGACGAAAGCCATGAAGAGATAGATAAAAAGGTATATGAAGAAATACAAGAAATTCCGATAGTAAATATTACCCCTAACCGTTATCAACCAAGAACAGTTTTTGATGATGCGCGTATTGATGAGCTAGCATTAACAATTCGTACACATGGACTTATTCAGCCGATTGTTGTAAGGCAATATGAGGATGATAAGTACGAGATTATTGCTGGAGAAAGACGTTTTCGCGCGGCAACAAAGTTAGGTTGGGAAAAGGTTCCTGCAATTATAAAGAACTTAAATGATACAGAGACAGCTTCTGTAGCTTTAATTGAAAACTTGCAACGTGAGGAACTAACGGCAATCGAGGAAGCTGTGGCATATCAAAAGCTGATTGAGTTACATAATTTAACACAAGAAGCATTGGCACAACGACTTGGAAAAGGACAATCTACAATCGCAAATAAGTTGCGATTGTTAAAGTTGCCTGAAGAAATAAAAAGTGCATTATTAGAAAAAAGCATTACAGAACGTCATGCCCGCGCTCTCATTCCTTTAAAAAATGAGGAATTACAACTGAAAGTTTTACAGGAAATTGTGGAGAAACAACTAAATGTAAAGCAAACAGAAGAACGAATTGCGAAGTTACTAGAGGAAGCGAAACCGAAGCGTAAGGCAAAGCAAAAAGCAGTAAGTCGAGATACGAGGATTGCTATGAATACAATTAGACAATCTTTACAAATGGTTACTGAAAGTGGTTTGAATGTTAATTCTGAGGAAGAAGAATTTGATGAGTACTATCAAATTACAATTAAAATTCCAAAGAAAAAATAATAATGACGTGCTAGAGACCTTATCCTATTGGAGAGGTCTCTTTTACTATATTTTCTTGTTAAATGAAGAAGGAGTTTAGAAATAAATTTTGAAGTTTAATAAAGGACGTAAAAGAAAAAGTTTTATTTCATGTTACAATAAACGTAATTGTTACTAGAATAAGATAGAAAGGTTGAAAGTAGGTGACATCATGGGAAAAATCATTGCTATTGCTAATCAAAAAGGCGGTGTTGGAAAAACAACAACATCTGTTAATTTAGGGGCTGGATTGGCGCAAGTAGGTAAAAAAGTCCTTCTTGTAGATATTGATGCTCAAGGAAATGCAACGACTGGTGTGGGAATTGAAAAATCTGAATTAGATCAATGTATTTACAACGTTCTTGTGGAAGATGCAGATGTTCAAGGGGTTATACAGAAAACCGCAACTGAAAACTTAGATGTTCTACCCGCTACAATTCAATTAGCTGGTGCTGAAATTGAATTGGTACCGACTATTTCCCGGGAAGTACGTTTGCAAAGAGCATTACAGCCAGTTCGTGATGAATATGACTATATTATTATCGACTGTCCCCCATCTTTAGGGTTATTAACGATTAATGCATTAACAGCAGCAGATTCTGTTATTATTCCTGTACAGTGTGAATATTACGCACTAGAAGGGTTAAGTCAGCTATTAAATACAGTTCGACTTGTACAAAAACATTTAAATAAAAATTTAGCAATTCAAGGTGTATTGTTAACAATGTTGGATGCCCGTACAAATTTAGGAATCCAAGTTATAGATGAAGTGAAAAAGTATTTTAGGGATAAAGTATATCGCTCGATTATTCCGCGTAATGTACGCTTGAGCGAGGCTCCAAGTCATGGGAAACCTATTATGCAGTATGACGCTAAATCAAGAGGAGCAGAAGTATATATAGATTTAGCAGAGGAAGTGATTGCAGGTGGCTAAAGGATTAGGAAGAGGAATTAATGTGTTTTTTCCTGATTTAGATGTGAAAGAAGAGGAAACAATTCAGGAGATTCTTGTAACTGAATTAAGGCCGAATCCATATCAACCGCGTAAACACTTTAATAAAGAGGCGATTCAGGAATTAGCAATTTCGATTAAGGAACACGGTATTCTACAACCATTAATTGCTAGGAAGAGCATTAAAGGATATGAAATTGTTGCAGGTGAAAGACGATTTCGTGCTGCGAAAGAGGCTGGTTTAGAAAAAGTACCTGCGGTTGTAAGACAATTAAATGAACAGCAAATGATGGAATTTGCTTTGTTAGAAAACTTACAACGAGAAGATTTAAATCCTATGGAAGAGGCAATAGCATACCAGATGTTAATGAATGAGCTAAATGTAACGCAAGAACAATTAGCGAAACGTCTTGGTAAAAGCAGACCTTACATTGCAAATTATACTAGGTTATTAAGCCTACCTTCTTTCGTACAAGATATGATTGCAAATGGTCAACTTTCAATGGCTCATGGGAGAACTTTACTTACGATAAAAGATGAAGAACAATTGAAGTCCTTATTGAAACGCATTGAAAAAGAAGGATTAAATGTTCGTCAATTAGAGAAAATCGTCCAAGAGATTAATCAACACGTTTCACGTGAAACAAAAAAAGTGAAAAAAGAGCGAAATATATTTTTCGTAGAACGTGAAACGTTCTTAAGAGAAAAGTTTGGCACAGATGTGAAAATTAAAGAGACGAAAAAAGAAAAAGGTAAAATCGAAATTGAATTTTTTAATAAAGAAGATTTAAATCGTATTTTAGAACTATTAGCACAGAAAAATTAAAAAGCAAACCATCTTATTATTTATAGATGGTTTGCTTTTTTTAATGCGGATAATTTTTGATCCGTCTCTTTTATACTTTGTGCGATTACATCAGCCATTTTCATGACTAAACTTAATCTTGTATTTTGAAGAACGAAAAACTCCATAAACCCATTTAGATTGACGATACCGTGTATGTGCAAATCACCAACTGCAGGTAATTTCTTATTCATAGCAGCTCCAGGTTTACTAGGTCCCTTTCCAGTAGTGATTGATCCGATATTTTGGGACTTTCCTAAACATGCATCAACAGCAATTATAAATGCAGTAGGATATTCTTTCTGTATATTCTGAATTTTCTCTTCTAAATTTAGCGCATGTACTGGCTCATCTAGTGTACCGAATACTTGGAGGTTTTGGATGTCTATTTGTTCAAGTTTTGTACCAACTAATGGGCCGAGTGCGTCACCTGTAGAGCGATCTGTGCCGATACAAACGAGAATGAGTGGTATATTAGTTTTAATAGGAATATGGGTAAGTAAGAAATTACTGATTATCTCGGAGGCTTCTAGATCTTGGTGCATAACGTTTTGAGTTTCTTTCTCAAAAAATGGTAAGCGAAAACTTCCAATATTCATGAAGCACCCATCCTTTTAATAAATTTTCAATATATGTTATATGGTGAGGAAAATGGAAAGTTATAAGTGCGTAATTTTTGCAAAATGTGAATGAAAACGGAAATAATAGTACTAGTATATATATATTCGTTCCATTTTATACCTGGATGTCGGGGATAAAATAGGATTAAAATCATAAAATTTTTTCAGCAATTAGGGGACTTCTGATACAATAATAAGGGTAACTAAAAAGAAATTTTAGCTAGAGAGGTAGAGGTACATGGATTTATTAGCGAAGTGGTTTAATTCTATGAAACAGTATTTATTAGATGCTGATCGTTGGGCTCATATTGGAGTTGCGACATTAAAAATATGTATTATTTTAACAATTGGTGCAGTTGTTGTGCGAATTGCAAGAGCGGTTGTACGAAATGCGTTTCGCATGGGAAGTCGTTCTCCAATTCAAATTTCAGAACGTCGTACAGTTACAGTAGCGAAATTACTTGAAAATATTGTAGCGTACGTTGTTATGTTCATTATGCTAATTGCGATTTTAGGTGTGTTTGATATTAATGCATCAGGTTTATTAGCGGGTGCTGGGGTAATTGGTTTAGCAGTCGGATTTGGTGCTCAAAGTTTAGTGAAAGATGTTATTACAGGTTTATTTATTTTGTTAGAAGATCAGTTTTCGGTTGGCGATTATGTTAAAATCGGTCAATTTGAAGGAGTCGTTTTAGAAATTGGACTTCGTACAACGAAAGTAAAGAGTTGGACAGGTGAAATTCATACTTTACCAAATGGAAGTATTGTTCAAGTTACTAACTACTCAGTTAGTAATAGTGTAGCGTTTGTTGATGTATCTATTTCATATGAGGCTGATATTGCGAAAGCAGAGCAAGTTATTGAAGATTTATTAGTAGAATTACCTTCAAAGTACGAAAAAATGGTAACAACACCTCAATTATTAGGTGTGCAAACATTAGCTGCATCAGAAGTTATATTACGTGTTATTGCTGAAGTAGAACCGATGCAACATGCAGTTATTGCAAGGGCACTTCGTAAAGAGATTAAAAATCGTCTTGATTTACATGGAATTGAAATTCCATATCCACGTATGGTTTTATATAATCGTGAAGAATTAGTTAGTGGAAAAGCAATTTAGTATGGAGAGGAGTTTGGAGAGTGGAGCAAAAGGAATATAACTTGTATGATGTTGTGGAAATGAAGAAAGCCCATCCATGTGGCGAGAATCGTTGGAAAATTATTCGTATGGGAATGGATATCCGCATTAAGTGCGAGGGGTGTGACCATTCAGTAATGATTCCTCGAAGAGAGTTTGATCGTAAGGTGAAAAAAATACTTGTGAAGCACGAAGAATAGAGGGAGAGTAACAGTTACAGTAGGTAACTGTTACTTTTTTTCGTTTGGCGGAAACTTGTCATTTTTTTCGTTACTATCTATAATGATGAAAGATTGAGACATAGGAGTGAAAAATATGGGATTAACGGCTGGGATTGTTGGATTACCTAACGTAGGGAAGTCCACTTTATTTAATGCAATTACACAAGCAGGAGCAGAATCTGCGAACTATCCATTCTGTACAATTGATCCAAACGTAGGGATTGTAGAAGTACCAGATGAGCGTTTAAATAAATTAACGGAATTAGTAGAACCGAAAAAGACTGTTCCGACTGTATTCGAGTTTACTGATATTGCAGGTATTGTAAAAGGTGCTAGTAAAGGTGAAGGTTTAGGAAATAAATTCTTATCTCACATTCGTCAAGTAGATGCAATTTGCCAAGTTGTTCGTTGTTTTGAAGACGAAAATATTACGCACGTTTCAGGGAAAGTAGATCCAATTGATGATATTGAAACAATCAATTTAGAGCTAATTTTAGCGGACTTAGAGTCTGTTGATAAGCGTATCGAGCGTGTTGCGAAATTAGCAAGACAAAAAGATAAAGAAGCGGTATATGAGCATGAAATTTTAGTTCGTTTAAAAGAAGCTTTTGAAGAGGGAAAACCAGCTCGTACTGTTGAATTTACAGAAGAGCAGATGAAGGTTGTTAAAGGCCTTCATTTACTTACAACAAAAGAAATGTTATACGTAGCGAATGTAAGTGAAGACGATGTTATCGATCCTTCGGAAAATAAATACGTACAAATGGTAAAAGAATTTGCAGCAAATGAAAATTCTCAAGTAATCGTTGTATGTGCAAAAATCGAATCAGAAATCGCTGAATTAGACGAAGAAGAGAAAAAAGTATTCCTTGAAGAATTAGGAATTGAAGAGTCTGGTTTAGATCAATTAATTCGTGCAGCATATGACCTATTAGGACTTGCTACTTACTTTACAGCTGGCGTTCAAGAAGTACGTGCTTGGACATTTAAACAAGGAATGAAGGCACCGCAATGTGCTGGTGTTATTCATACAGACTTTGAGCGTGGATTTATTCGTGCAGAAACAGTTTCTTACGATGACTTAATGACAAACGGTTCTATGACAGCTGCAAAAGAAGCTGGAAAAGTACGTTTAGAAGGAAAAGAATATATCGTAAAAGACGGAGATGTTATGCACTTCCGTTTTAACGTTTAATTTAATATTTCCTAGGAAAAATAAAGATATGAGCTTGGCAAATATATTATATGTTTGCCAAGTTTTTTATGTATTGGTGAGTTGATTCATATAACTTACTATGATATAATCTAAACTCGTGAGTAATTACTATAAATTAATTGCTCCTTGCCCATTACGGGCCGTTTAGACCAAAAGGAGGTGAAAGTGTAATGAGAAAGTACGAAATTATGTACATCATTCGTCCTGGCGTTGAAGAAGAAGCTCAAAAAGCTTTAGTTGAACGTTTTGCAGGTGTTTTAACAAACAATGGTGCAGAAATCATTAACACGAAAGAGTGGGGTAAGCGTCGTTTAGCTTACGAAATCAACGACTTACGTGAAGGTTTCTACATGATCTTAAACGTGAAATCTAACGCAGAAGCGATTAATGAATTCGACCGTTTAGCTAAGATCAACGAAGACATCCTTCGTCATATCGTTGTTAAAGAAGAAGAAAAATAATTGATATATAAGGGAGAGTGGTTCGATTGATGAATCGTGTTATCCTCGTTGGTCGTTTAACTAAGGACCCTGACTTACGTTACACGCCCAATGGTGTTGCAGTAGCTACTTTTACGTTAGCTGTGAATCGCGCATTTGCCAATCAACAAGGTGAGCGTGAAGCTGACTTTATTAATTGTGTAATATGGCGTAAACAAGCAGAAAACGTAGCAAATTATTTGAAAAAAGGTAGCTTAGCAGGCGTAGATGGACGTCTTCAAACTCGTAATTACGAGGGACAAGATGGTAAACGTGTATACGTAACAGAAGTTCTTGCGGAAAGCGTGCAATTTTTAGAGCCGCGTAATGGCGGTGGGGAGCAACGTGGTTCATTTAATCAGCAACCATCAGGAGCTGGTTTCGGTAACCAAGGCTCTAACCCATTTGGTCAATCTAGTAATTCAGGTAACCAAGGTAACTCTGGATTTACGAAGAATGACGATCCATTTTCAAATGTAGGTCAACCGATCGACATTTCCGACGACGATTTACCGTTCTAATACAGTAAATTTGTTAGTTTTAACAAAGAATGGAGGGAAATAGACATGGCAGGACGCAAAGGTGGACGTGCGAAACGTCGTAAGGTGTGTTTCTTCACAGCTAACGGCATCACTCGCATTGACTATAAAGATGTTGATTTATTAAAACGTTTCGTTTCTGAGCGTGGTAAAATTTTACCTCGTCGTGTAACAGGAACAAGCGCGAAATACCAACGCAAACTTACAGTTGCAATTAAACGTGCTCGTCAAATGGCACTTTTACCATATGTTGGTGAATAATAGCGTATGAAATGCACAGTAGAGTCGGACTCTACTGTGCATTTTGCTATGCTTTTCTTTTTTGAAAGAGAGGTTAAAATGTGAAACAAGCAAGATTTATTACTGAAGGTGCCGCGTTGTTGGCTATATATGCAATGTTATTGCTTATATCTATGTATGTTCCGATTTTGGGTACAGTTGTAACTTTTGCGTTGCCGTTACCATTTATACTATTAATGATAAGACATAAACTATCTAATGTGCTCGTGGTTTTTGTAGCGGCACTTTTTGTTACTGTTATTGTGAGTCAACCGATGAATTTAGTGAAGACAATTATGTTTGGATTGATAGGGATTGTTTTAGGATATATGTATAAAACAAGAAAAAAGCCAGTGGAAATCTTAATAGCTGGGACGCTTGCATACTTAATTGGTTTTGTACTTATTTATGTTGCGAGTATAAAGTTTTTCAACATAGATATAATGAAGCAAATGCAAAGTATATTTAGTGAAAGTATGGCGAAAAGCGAAAAGATAGTAAGTGCTACAGGTATGCCGATTAGTAAGGAACAAAAAGAGTTACTTGCACAAATGAATGATATATTACAATCGTTACTTCCGAGTATACTTGTGCTAGTTTCAGTATGTTTTTCTTGGATTACAGTGATAATATCAGGTAGTGTTTTGAAAAAGTTAAAACATGACGTTATATCTTGGCCTAAATTTAAAGATATACAATTACCAAAGAGTATCATTTGGTATTACGTTATATTTATTTTGTTAGCAACTTTTATAAAAGTAGAACCAACATCATATTTACATATGGTATTTTCTAACCTAAATGTCATATTTGCACTATTGCTTGTACTGCAAGGTCTGACATTTATCGCCTTTTTAGCGTATAGAAAAGGTTTTACTAAAGGGGTTCCTATTATTAGTTTTATTGCATGCATGTTTATTCCGATGCTGTTTCCTCTTGTGACAATCTTAGGTATAATTGACTTAGGGATTTCATTGCGTTCTAAAATAGGAGGATAAAATAATATTCCTTATACTATTTTAATCTGTTTAACTAACTGGAAGGTGAGTTAGTTTTACTTTATAGGAGTTGTATACATGCCTGAATTTGATAAGAAACAGTGGTTTTTATATCCTGTTTATGTATTGGCATTTTTTGTGTTTGTGCTCATTTCAATTCTCTGTTATTTTCATTTAATTATGGGGATAGCTGCTTTTGTCATTTTTTGTATCGTATTCTTTATCGTTATACGATTTGAACTTAATTTTCAAAGGAATTTCGAAAAGCATACGACAGATATGATTACAAGAGTAAAGAAAGTAAGTAATGAAGCATTTAACCAAATGCCGATTGGTATTTTGTTATACAATAAGGATTATGGGATTGATTGGGCAAATCCTTATTTATCTTCATGTCTGGGACAGCATGCATTAGCTGGATGGCACCTTTACGATGTATCAGAAACATTACTTCTTTTCATTAAAGGAGAAACTTCTGATGATATAGTCTCTTTAAATAATCGAAAGTTTCGCGTTTTTGTAAGGAAAGAAGAAAAGTTAATTTATTTCTTTGATGTAACGGAACAAACAGAAATCGAAAAGATGTACGAGGATCAAAGGACTGTTTTAGCTGTCATCTATTTGGATAATTATGATGAAGTTACACAAGGATTAGATGATCAATTACGTACGAATATAACAAGTCTTGTGACATCGCGACTAAATGAATGGGCACTTAAGTATGGGGCGTATTTAAAACGTGCATCTTCAGAAAGATTCTTCGTTGTGCTAAATGAAAGTATTTTGACGCAGATGGAAAAAGGGAAATTTAGCATTTTAGATCAGGTGCGTGAAGAAACATCTAAAAGGAATATACCACTTACATTAAGTGTGGGTGTCGGATCAGGTGATTTACCTTTATCAGAGCTTGGAGCAATGGCTCAATCTGGTTTAGATCTTGCGCTTGGGCGTGGGGGAGACCAAGTAGCTATTAAACAAGCGACAGGTAAAGTTAAGTTCTATGGAGGTAAGACAAATCCGGTTGAAAAACGTACCCGTGTACGCGCTAGGGTCATTTCGCATGCGTTAAAGGATTTAGTATTAGAAAGTAGTAATGTCATTATTATGGGGCATAGGGCTCCCGATATGGACGCAATTGGTGCTGCGATTGGTATTTTAAAAGTGGCTCAATTAAATGAGCGTAAAGGATATATTGTGTTAGATGAAAATGATTCCGATAAAGGAATTAAGCGTTTGATGGACAAAGTGAAACAAAATGAGGAGTTATGGTCTCGTTTTATTACTCCAGAGCAAGCGATGGAATTTGCAAATGATGAGTCGTTACTTGTTGTTGTCGATACGCATAAACCTTCTATGGTGATGGAGCAAAAACTGTTACATAAAATTGAAAATGTAGTAGTTATTGATCATCATCGCCGTGGAGAAGATTTTATTGAAGACCCATTGCTAGTTTATATGGAACCATATGCTTCTTCAACAGCAGAATTGGTTACAGAATTACTTGAGTATCAACCTAAAAATTTAAAGATGACAATGTTAGAAGCGACGGCATTGTTAGCGGGTATTATTGTCGACACGAAAAGTTTCACATTCCGGACAGGGGCTCGTACATTTGATGCTGCTTCTTATTTACGCTCACATGGTGCAGATACTGTACTTGTACAAGAACTTTTAAAGGAAGATATGGATCAGTATTTACGGGTTGCAAAAGCTATAAAAAATGCGTACATTTATAAAAATGGAATTGCGATTGCTAAAGTTGATAGTGATGATTACTACGATCAAGTGCTTATTGCGCAATCGGCAGACACGTTATTAACGATGACAGGGATTATTGCATCATTTGTTGTTGCGAAACGTGGCGAGAATCTCATTGGAATTAGCAGCAGGTCTTTAGGTGAAGTGAATGTGCAGCTAATTATGGAAAACTTAGGCGGTGGCGGGCATTTGACGAATGCAGCCACACAGATGAAAAATGTTACAGTAGATGAAGCTGAGGAGAAGCTTCGATTTGTTATTGATGACTATTTACAGGGAGGCACACAATCATGAAAGTAATTTTTCTAAAAGACGTAAAAGGTAAAGGTAAAAAAGGAGAAGTAAAAAACGTACCAGATGGCTATGCAAATAACTTCTTATTAAAACAAGGATTAGCTGCTGAAGCAACAAATAGCAGTATGAAAACTTTAGAAGCTCAAAAGCGTAAAGAAGAAAAAGATGCAGCAGCAGAGCTTGAAAATGCAAAAGAGTTAAAAGAGACTTTAGAGAAATTAACTGTAGAATTAAAGGCGAAATCTGGAGAAGGTGGCCGTTTATTTGGTTCTATCACAAGCAAACAAATCGTAGATGCAATGCAAAAATCACACAAGATTAAGCTTGATAAACGTAAATTTGAAATGGACGATGCAATCCGCGCGTTAGGTTATACAAACGTTACTGTGAAATTGCATCCACAAGTAACAGCAACAGTAAAAGTTCATGTTAGTGAACAATAAAAATAAATTAAGTAAGGAGGATTGCGTATGAGTGATGTACTTGCTGATCGTACCCCTCCGCATAATATAGAGGCTGAGCAGGCGGTTTTAGGGGCCATATTGATTGATCAAGATGCGTTAACTTCGGCATCAGAGTTATTGGTACCTGATTCGTTCTATCGAACGAAACATCAAAAGATTTTTGAAGTCATGCTTGGGCTATCTGATAAGGGAGAGCCGATCGACTTAGTAATGATGACATCAGCAATGGCTGATCAAGGATTACTAGAAGAAGTTGGTGGGGTTTCTTACTTAGCAGAGTTAGCAGAAGTTGTGCCAACTGCAGCTAACGTAGAATATTACGCACGCATCATCGCTGAAAAGGCGCTTTTACGTCGTTTAATTCGCACGGCGACTCATATTGTATCGGATGGATACGAGAGAGAAGATGATGTGGATGGTCTTTTAAATGAGGCTGAGAAAAAAATATTAGAAGTATCCCATCAAACGAATGCAAAAGCATTCCAAAACATTAAAGATGTTCTTGTAGATGCTTATGACAAAATTGAACTTTTGCATAATCAAAAGGGTGAAGTTACTGGGATACCAACTGGGTTTACTGAATTAGATAAGATGACAGCAGGTTTCCAACGAAATGATTTAATTATCGTGGCAGCACGTCCATCAGTAGGGAAAACGGCATTTTCATTAAATATTGCACAAAACGTAGCGACGAAAACGGATGAAAATGTAGCGATTTTTAGTTTGGAGATGGGTGCTGATCAGCTTGTTATGCGTATGCTTTGTGCAGAAGGGAATATTGATGCACAAAGACTTCGTACTGGTTCATTAACTTCCGATGATTGGGCAAAATTAACAATGGCAATGGGGAGTCTCTCAAATGCTGGTATATATATTGATGATACGCCAGGTATTAAAGTAAATGAGATTCGAGCAAAATGTCGTAGATTAAAGCAAGAACAAGGTCTTGGTATGATTTTGATTGACTATTTGCAGCTTATTCAAGGAAGTGGGAAATCAGGAGAAAACCGTCAGCAGGAAGTATCTGAGATTTCTCGTACCTTAAAAGGGATTGCACGTGAATTGCAAGTGCCTGTTATTGCTTTATCACAGTTATCTCGTGGTGTAGAATCTCGTCAAGATAAACGCCCGATGATGTCTGATATTCGTGAATCTGGAAGTATTGAGCAGGATGCTGATATTGTAGCTTTCCTATATCGTGAAGACTACTATGATCGAGAAACGGAAAACAAAAATACAATTGAAATTATTATTGCAAAACAACGTAACGGTCCAGTAGGTTCAGTGGAACTTGCATTCGTCAAAGAGTTCAATAAGTTCGTTAACTTAGAACGTCGTTTTGAGGATGGACATGCTCCACCGGCATAAAGGCAGTATAAAAAAGAAACACATTTCTTATAATAAGATGTGTTTCTTTTTTTTTATAAGAAAGATAAGGCTTTCATAAGTTAAATATATAATTCTTACGAACGAAAATGTTTTTTTGTGAAAAAATGTTCGCTTTTCGGTTGACTTCTCTTTCGGTTTTGGTACAATTATATTGTTTGAATAGATCGTTTGAAAATTGCGGAGGTGCTTTAATAATGTCTTCAGTAGTAGTTGTAGGAACACAATGGGGCGATGAAGGAAAAGGTAAAATCACTGATTTTCTTTCTGAGCATGCGGAAGTAGTTGCAAGATATCAAGGTGGAAATAACGCGGGACATACAATTGTTTTCGGCGGAGTTAAATATAAATTACACTTAATTCCATCTGGTATTTTCTATAAAGAGAAAATTTGTGTAATCGGAAACGGATTAGTAGTAGATCCAAAAGCATTACTTGAAGAGTTAAAATACTTACACGATCGTGGTGTAAGTACTGATAATTTACGTGTAAGTAACCGTGCACATGTTATTTTACCTTACCACTTAAAGCAAGATGAGTTAGAAGAAGCAAGTAAAGGTGATAACAAAATCGGTACAACGAAAAAAGGTATCGGTCCTGCATATATGGATAAAGCTGCTCGTATTGGTATTCGTATGGCTGATCTTTTAGACCGTGAAGCATTTAAAGAGAAGCTTGAGCGCAATTTAGTAGAAAAAAATCGTTTATTTGAAAAAATGTACGATACAGAAGGTTTCACTGTAGAAGAAATTTTCGAAGAGTACTTCGAGTACGGGCAACAAATCGCGCAATATGTATGTGATACGTCTGTTGTATTAAATGATGCATTAGATAATAATCACCGTGTATTATTTGAAGGTGCGCAAGGTGTTATGCTTGATATTGACCACGGTACGTACCCGTTCGTTACATCTTCTAACCCAATTGCTGGTGGTGTAACAGTTGGAACTGGAGTTGGTCCTGCGAAAGTTACTCGCGTTGTAGGTGTATGTAAAGCATATACAAGCCGCGTTGGTGATGGTCCATTCCCTACTGAGCTTCATGATGAAATTGGTCATCAAATTCGTGAAGTTGGTCGCGAGTATGGAACGACAACTGGTCGTCCACGCCGCGTAGGTTGGTTCGATAGCGTTGTTGTAAGACATGCACGTCGTGTTAGTGGTTTAACGGATCTATCATTAAATTCTATCGACGTTTTAACAGGTATTCCAACTCTTAAAATTTGTGTTGCTTACAAATACAATGGTGAAGTTATTGATGAAGTTCCAGCTAACTTAAACATTTTAGCAAAATGTGAGCCTGTATATGAAGAGCTTCCAGGTTGGGAAGAAGATATTACTGGTGTAAAATCATTAGATGAACTTCCTGAAAATGCACGAAAATACGTAGAACGTGTTTCTGAGTTAACAGGAATTCAAATATCTATGTTCTCAGTTGGACCAGATCGTAACCAAACAAATATTGTTCGTAACGTATACGAAGCTTAATTAATAGTGTTTAGAAAAAACTCATGTCCGCATGAGTTTTTTCTTATTCTTTTATAAAAAAACGAAAAAAGTATTGCAATAAATACAGAATACATGTTATGATACATCTTGTCGTCACGAAAATATGACGTTGGTGAGTATGAGCCATTAGCTCAGTTGGTAGAGCATCTGACTTTTAATCAGAGGGTCGAAGGTTCGAGTCCTTCATGGCTCACCATTTTATTTTTCGTGGCCCGTTGGTCAAGTGGTTAAGACACCGCCCTTTCACGGCGGTAACACGGGTTCGAATCCCGTACGGGTCATGTTTTTTTTTGCTTATTTTTGGTCCCGTGGTGTAGTGGTTAACATGCCTGCCTGTCACGCAGGAGATCGCCGGTTCGACCCCGGTCGGGACCGCCACTTTTGTTTATACCACCATTAGTGGTTTTATATATAGTTTTGGCTCGGTAGCTCAGTCGGTAGAGCAGAGGACTGAAAATCCTCGTGTCGGCGGTTCGATTCCGTCCCGAGCCACTCTCAGGATATTAAGTGGGCCCACTTAATATCCTTTTTATTTATGTAATTTTACAAAACTGAGTAGTTATTTTAAAATAGAACGAGGAGCCTCTAGCAGTTGAAGCTAGAGGTTTTTCTATAGATCGTATAAGATGCCGTGTAAAAGTGGATCATACATGAGTCTATGAGAATAGAGGAGAAAATACTTAAACAAAGGATGCGGTCATATAGGACATACTATGTAAACATCAATATGTTTAGGGATTATTGACCATATTTTTATAAGGAGGAAATAGACGATGATGGGAAAGAAAATTTTAGTAGTTGATGATGAAAAGCCGATTGCAGATATTTTGAAGTTTAACTTAGAAAAAGAAGGTTTTGAAATAGTAATGGCACATGATGGTGATGAAGCAATTGAAAAGGCTAATGAAGAGCAACCAGATATGGTTTTATTAGATATTATGCTACCAGGTAAAGACGGCTTAGAGGTTTGCCGTGAAATACGTAAAAGCTCAGAAATGCCGATTATTATGCTTACAGCAAAGGACTCTGAGATTGATAAAGTATTAGGGCTTGAGCTTGGGGCAGATGATTATGTAACGAAGCCATTTAGTACAAGGGAATTACTTGCTCGTGTGAAGGCGAATTTACGCCGCCATCAACAAGGTGGTGCTGCGGAAAAAGAAGAAAATACAGAAATGGTTATTGGACCAATTGTGATTAATCCAAATGCATATAGTGTAACGAAGCGCGAGGAAAATATCGAGCTTACACATCGTGAATTTGAGTTGCTACATTATTTAGCGAAACATTTAGGACAAGTTATGACACGCGAACATTTATTACAAACAGTTTGGGGTTATGACTATTTTGGAGATGTGCGCACAGTAGACGTTACAGTACGTCGTTTGCGTGAAAAAATTGAAGATAATCCAAGCCATCCTACTTTAATTGTAACTAGACGTGGAGTAGGGTATTACTTGCGTGACCCAGAGCAGGAATAGTATATGAAGAAAGTTGGTTTTTTTCAATCTATTCATTTAAAATTTGTGCTTATATATATGCTATTAATATTAATAGCGATGCAAGTTATTGGAGTATATTTCGTAAGGGAATTAGAGAAGAGCTTAGTACAAGGTTTTAGGGATTCTTTAACGCAGCAAACAAACTTATTATCATATAATTTGAAGCAAGAGTTTAAAAAAAGTTATACAAAAGCAGAAACAGAGTCAACAGATGAAACGATTAAAACTTCAATTCGAAAATTTGCCTCTGATCAGAAGAAAGTTATACAAGAGGTAAGCGTATTTGATTCGCACAGAAAGTTACTGGCTATTTCAGATGAATCAAAGCAGAATAAGGTGAATCGAACATCAACTGATATAGCTGTTCAGCGAGTATTAGTACAAAAAAAGCCGGAAGTGAAAATTGAGAAGGATGGTAGTACAGGTCATCGTGTTCAAGTTATGCTTACTCCGATTCTAGATGATAACGGTAAGGATGCGCTTGGTGTTATTTACATTGTGGCATCTATGGAAGATGTATATAAACAAATGAAGGATATAAATCAAATTTTTGCTACGGGAACAGTAATTGCTTTATTAGTAACGGCCGTACTTGGGATTTTATTGGCTCAAACAATTACAAGACCAATTTCAGATATGCGGAGACAAGCAATCGAAATGGCAAAAGGAAATTATTCCAGAAAAGTAAAAGTGCATAGCCATGATGAAATTGGACAACTGGCATTATCCTTCAATAATTTATCGAAAAAATTACAACAAGCTCGTTCTTCTACAGAAAGTGAAAGGCGTAAATTATCATCTGTTTTATCACATATGACAGATGGAGTAATTGCTACTGATCGAAAAGGGGATATTATTTTACTAAATGACCCTGCGGAAAAGATGTTAAATGTTTCTCGTGAAACAGCGCTCGATCAATCTGTTTTAGAGGTATTAGGGATACAGGAAGAATTTACGCTCGATCATTTATATGAAGAGCCAGATTCTGTTTTATTAGATTTTAGTACGAGAAACGAACCATATATTTTACGTGCTAGTTTCTCTGTTATTCAAAAAGAAACAGGGAAGGCAAACGGCTTAATTGCTGTACTATATGATGTAACAGAGCAGGAACGTATAGAACGGGAACGCCGTGAGTTTGTGGCAAATGTCTCTCATGAATTAAGGACGCCATTAACGACGATGCGCAGTTATTTAGAGGCACTTACAGATGGAGCATGGCAGGATCCAAATATTGCACCACAATTTTTAACGGTTACACAAGAAGAAACAGAAAGAATGATTAGACTTGTAAATGCGTTGTTACAGCTATCTAAACTGGATAGTACAGAGCATCGTTTAATGAAAGAATGGGTCGACTTTACTGATTTCTTTAATAATATTATTGATCGCTTTGAAATGTCTAAAGAGCAAAATGTAAGTTTCAAACGATCTTTCTCTAAGAAATCTAGATTTATTGATATGGATACTGACAAAATTACTCAAGTGCTGTATAACATTATTTCTAACGCATTAAAGTATTCACCAGAAGGTGGAACAGTAACATATCGTTTACGTGATCGCGGTGATTTATTAGAAATTAGTGTAAGTGACCAAGGAATGGGTATTCCAAAAGAAAACGTTGATAAAATCTTTGAACGTTTTTATCGCGTAGATAAAGCTCGTTCAAGACAAATGGGTGGTACGGGACTTGGATTAGCAATTGCAAAAGAAATGATTGAGGCACATGGTGGCTCTATTTGGGCGAAGAGTGAAGAAGGAAAAGGGACAACTATTTATTTCACGTTACCAATGGCAGCAGATGAAGAGGACGATTGGGAATGAGTATGGAAAACTTTAAAACAATAGTTTTAATTAACCTAGTTGTAATTAGCCTATTTCTTACTTTTAATCTATGGACGTATGTGCCAGATTCTACATCCATGCAAAACGCGAAATTTGTACAGGGGAATGAAGGAATGAACCAAACTAAAATTTCCGATGTTGTCCGTCCTACTTCTATCATCGTGCATAAAGATAAAAATCATTATGGGAGCAGAAGAGAGGCAGATATAGAATCAATCTATAAGCCTCTAGAAGTAGGGGAACTACATGGTTTTAGAGAGATATCAATCACTAAGGGGGATTTCCTTTCATATGTGCATGGTGAAGGGAAAGTTGAACTTGTTTTCCCTACCGATATCCCATTTGATGCAGTTAAATCCATGTTCAACATGAAAGAGAAAAGTACAGATAAGCCTAAACATTTTAATCGTATTCTCCTTGATCCTTCTAGAAGTAAGGATCAAGAAATTAAAATTAACTTTGTTTCTGATGGTGATAACTTTAAAATATACGAGGCAAAATTAAGTGGCTTGTATTTAAAAGATATTGTAAATGCCCAAAATCAATTTATAGTATCAGCAAAACCTTATTTTGATTATCAACTTAATGATATGAAAAAATTATTTTTACCAGATGGAACGACAGAGTTAAGCAATATAACATATATTTCATCTAATTTAGCAGTTGATACGTTTAAGAATACTCTGTTTAGTGATCCTCGTTATTTAAGTCCGATTACCGAGATGTCGAAAGAAACATTTACAGATGGTATTAGATCCATGGAAATTGAAAACGATCGTCACATGCTAAAGTATAAAAACTCTTCTGTCTTAACTGAGAAAACGATAGATAATTTAATGCTTTTACAAAAAAGCTTTGAATTTGTAAGTGGTCACAGTGGGAGTTTGGATTCATATCGTTTGGACTATATGAATAAAGGAGAGACAGTATTTCGCTTAAATGAAGATGGATATCCAGTATTCAATGCAGATGGATTAGCGGAATTAAGACAAGTATGGGGATCAGAAGAAGTAATGGAATATGAAAGACCATTGCTGTCTTTAAATACTAAAGGTATAGAACAGAAGGTTACTCTTCCGTCAGGGCATGTTGTAATAGCATCCCTAGAAAATAATCCAGAGATAAAGAAACAAGTAATTAAGGATATTGGCATTGGATACAAGTTATCACTAGATGGGCAAGTGGTTCGACTACAACCAATTTGGTATGTAAAGCTTGTTGAAGATGAAACAGGTAAACAGAAAATCTATGAGTGGAGTGAGGGAGGACTAAATGGATTGGGATCGGATTAAAACCATATTTATTGTGACCTTTTTTGTTTTGGACCTCTTTCTCATTTTCCAATTCATTCAAAAGCAAGATAGTAATCAATTGGAGCTTATTGCAGAAACAAAGATAGATCAAGAATTAAAAGCAAATAAAATTACGATGGGAAATATCCCTAAAGAACCGAAAAAAGAGTCATTTATTAGAGCGGAAAATAAAGCCTTTAAAGAAGAAGATATACAGTCTTTGAAAAATCAAACGGTGCATATACAAAATATGTACAAGATAGAAAGTAAGCTAAAAGAGCCTTTTTTAAATACGAAATCATTATCAAAAGATAAGTATAATGAATTTTTGAAGAACTATGTATTGGATGGACAAAAGTATGAATTTGGAGCGGTGAAAGACTCTAAAATTTATTTCTTCCAAAAATATAAAGATAAGCCTATTTTCTATAATAATCAGGCGATGATTGTTGTGGAATTAAATGAAAAAAATGAACTTGTTTCATATACGCAGACAATGCTAACTGATTTAAAAGAAATGGGCGAAGGTGAAAAAACGAAAGAGCAAGAAATTATTACGGCTCAAACAGCTTTAGAAAATTTGTATTTAAAAAATAAAATTCATGGAAATACGCATGTTAAAGAAGCACAAATTGGTTATGCCACTCTTACCGCATCTACTTCTAATAACCAAGTACTTGCTCCAACGTGGAATTTAAAAACGGAGCAGAAGCAGGACTTCTTTGTGAATGCAATTGAAGGACAAGTTATGGAATTAGGAGAAAAGGAAAATCAAGTGGTTGATGAACATACTGGAGTGAGAAAGAATGGGGTTGCATTTTAGCGTACTTGCAAGTGGAAGTACAGGAAATATGCTATACGTAGGAACCGATGAAAAAAAATTACTAGTCGACGCAGGTTTAAGTGGTAAAGCAACAGAGGCTTTATTTAAACAAGCAGAACTAAATATAAATGATGTATCAGGTATTCTTGTAACGCATGAGCATAGTGATCATATTAAAGGATTAGGTGTATTGGCACGTAAATATGATTTACCTGTTTATGCGAATGAGAAAACATGGAATGCAATGGAACATTTAATAGGAAATATCCCAACTGAACAAAAGTTTATTTTCTCAGTTGGTGATGTGAAAACATTTGGTGATATTGAAGTCGAGTCATTTGGAGTTTCTCATGATGCGGCAGAACCGATGTTTTATGCTTTCCATAACAATAATAGGAAATTAGCGCTTATTACAGATACGGGATACGTAAGTGACCGTATGAAGGGCGTTATTAAGGGAGCTAATGCTTTTGTATTTGAAAGTAATCATGATGTAGAAATGCTTCGTATGGGACGTTATCCATGGAGCATTAAACGACGTATCTTAAGTGACGTTGGGCATGTTTGTAATGAGGATGCTGCATTAGCGATGGCAGATGTAATTACAGATGAGACAAAGCATATTTATTTAGCCCATTTAAGCTTAGATAATAACATGAAAGAACTAGCGCGTATGTCAGTATCACAAGTACTAGAGGAAAAAGGATTTGGAGTGGGTGAATCCTTTGAAATTCACGATACAGATCCAAAAATGCCTACAAAAATTCAATACGTATAATTCTTCATTTTAGTAAACAATAAAGGTGAATATAGTTGTTTTCAGGAAGATAGGTGAACAAATATGTCCTTTATTGATGAAGAAAGTTATCGTATGAAACGTGCAGGAAAAAAGAAGCACAAAGGTATAGTTCTTTCGAGTATAGCGGGAACAATTGTAGGAGCTTCTTTATTTGCGTTTGGAGCGCCTTTATTTTCGAATTCTGCTGATACGCTTCCGCAAGCTGAAGCAAGCGGAAGTAATATGGCTGAAGCTCAAGGGATTAAACAGATTAGCTTTGTAGATGCCGTTGATCGTGCATCTGAAGCTGTTGTGGGTGTTATTAACATTCAACGAGATAATTTTTCAGAGGCAGATTCAGAGGCCGGTACAGGATCAGGAGTAATTTATAAAAAGACAGATGGTCAAGCTTATATTGTAACGAATAATCATGTTGTAGCTGGAGCGAATCGTATTGAAGTAAGTCTAAGTGATGGTAAGAAGGTTCCTGGAAAAGTATTAGGAACCGATGTAGTCACAGATTTAGCTGTATTAGAAATAGATGCAAAGCATGTGAAAAAAATAATTGAAATTGGCGATTCTAATACTGTTCGCAGAGGAGAACCAGTTATTGCGATTGGAAACCCACTTGGACTGCAATTTTCTGGAACAGTTACACAAGGTATTATTTCAGCTAATGAACGTATTGTCCCTGTAGATTTAGATCAAGATGGACATTATGATTGGCAAGTAGAAGTGTTACAAACAGATGCAGCGATTAATCCGGGGAATAGTGGTGGTGCGCTTGTAAATGCAGCAGGACAATTAATTGGTATTAATTCAATGAAAATTGCTGCAAAAGAAGTAGAAGGAATCGGCCTTGCTATTCCGGTGACTAGAGCTGTTCCGATTATGAATGAACTTGAGAAGTATGGAAAAGTAAGAAGACCGTATGTTGGGATTGAACTTAGGTCATTAAATGAAATCCCAAACTATTATTGGTCAAAAACATTACATTTACCAGGTACTGTAACAGAGGGCGTTTGTATTTTGGATGTGAAAAGTCCTTCGCCAGGTGCGGATGCTGGTTTAAGAGAACATGATGTTATTGTGGCAGTAGATGGAAAACCGATTCGCGATATTATTGGATTCCGTACGGCCTTATATGATAAGGAAATTAATGATAAAATGACTCTTACGTTTTATCGTGGTACAAAAAGAGTAACAACAACAGTGAAATTAGGCATTCAAAAGTATTAAAAACAGGAGGGCCTACCTCCTGTTTTCTATTGTAGAAAAGTGAGGTGTAGAAAATGAATTTACCTTGTTGTTTAGAACATGTTGAATTAGCGTTAGATATTATTGTGGATGAGTGTGAAGTTGCACCAGTTATCAACAATGTGGATAACTCAGGAAAAGAGAAAAAAACATGTGAATTTTGTCAAAATGAGGCGACATATGTTGTATCGAACACAGATTCTCACACAATATGTGGGTAGTGTTTGTGGATATGTGGATAAGTTTTGTGGATAACATGTTTGTAAGGTGGAGGATACGTGTGAATATCTCGATTATTTCAATTGGGAAATTAAAAGAAAAATATTTGAAACAAGGTATAGCAGAATACTTAAAACGATTATCTGCATACGCAAAAGTAGAAGTAATTGAATTACCTGATGAAAAGGCGCCAGAAAATTTAAGTGAAGCAGAAATGTTAATTGTAAAGGAAAAAGAAGGTATACGTATACTCGATAAAATTTCTGATGACACGCATGTGATTGCATTAGCTATAGAAGGAAAGCAAAAGTCATCAGAAGAATTTGCGGTAAG
The DNA here is from genome assembly GCF_040492675.1 of Bacillus sp. AP50. Taxonomy (NCBI): domain Bacteria; kingdom Bacillati; phylum Bacillota; class Bacilli; order Caryophanales; family Bacillaceae; genus Bacillus; species Bacillus sp. AP50. Next base: position 4,090 of record NZ_JBEUTW010000067.1, on the reverse strand, counting down.
TCTAGATCGCCTTGCTACATACGGAAAGAGTAAAGTCGCATTTGTAATTGGTGGATCACTTGGACTAAGCTCAGAAGTGATGAAGCGTTCAAATGAATCACTTTCTTTTTCAAAGATGACATTACCACACCAATTAATGCGATTAGTGTTGCTTGAGCAAGTGTATAGAGCGTTTCGGATTAATCGTGGAGAACCGTATCATAAGTAATGTATTCTATGTAAAACACTGATATTATCATATTTATTTTATTATGCCTATAATTGGAGGCTATGTGAATGGTAAGTGATCAGACGAGATATTCTAGACTCGCAAATATAACAAAAATAATAAATACGAAATTAGAACTACGTGACGTATTGCAGCGTGTGACAATGGCGATATCAGAGGAAATTGTTAGGTGCGATGCTGTTGGAATTTATTTACCCCAGGAAGATGGAACATTTAGAGGGTTTGCAGGAAAACCAGAGACTATAAATGGCGTAACGCTCGATACTCAAGTAATTGATCCTGAAATAGACTTACTGGCAAAAGAGGTTATTGAAACGAAAAAAACCATCTATATTCCTGATACCTCAAAGGATCATCGACCAGATCCGAGACCGGTTAATGCATTCAAAATTAAGTCCTTATTAGCTTTGCCTATCTCATTTGGGCAAGAGTTATTTGGTCTAGTTTTTTTATTTGATTATGGAATTCCGATGAACTTAACAGATTCAGAAATTCAAAGTGTTGAAGCTTATGTAAATATGGCTGCGGTTGCAATTCAAAACACAAATAATTTAAAACAAAAGGAAAACCTTATTGCTGAGAAGCAGCTGTTACTAAATGTTACACGTGATTTATCAATGTGTTCCTCGACACAGGAGAGTTTTGATAAATGCTTTTTTTACCTAGAACAGATTTTAGAGAGTAAAAATATGACTGCCCATCTTCTAGATCCGCTAGATAAAACAACAATTAAAACAACGAAATTAAGTAAGGGTTGTCATTGGACAGAAGCGGATTGGACAGAGAAAAGCTATGAAGCCAAGATTCAAGAAGTTATTCAAACAAAAAATATAGATAGTAAGGGTCTATTGATGATTCCATTGGTTTCAATTGGAGAAGTATTAGGGGTAATCGTCGTTGGCAAAGAAGGAAAAGCTCACAATTATGATCATTCTCAACTTCAACTAGCAAAATCTATCGTTGATGCCACAGCCCCTACGTTTTCGAATTTGTCATATATGGATCAACTAGAAAGCATAGTGGAAGAGCGAACGAGAGAGCTAGCTGCTGCTAATGAAAAAGTTACAAGTGTGATTGAATGTATTACGGATGGATTTTTTATTTTAAATAATAAATGGGAATTTACGTACGTAAATAAGCACCAATATTTTCCGAAAAGAAAAACAGCAAAAGATGTATTAGGAAAGAATATATGGGATGTTTTCCCGAGTGAAATCGACACAGTTATGTATAAGGAATTTCATCGTGCGATGTCAGAGCGAACTACAGTTCATTTCGAATTTCTTTCTACTGCAGATGAATATTGGCACGAAGTTATTGCATACCCGTATGATGATGGTATTTGTTGTATTTTTAAAAACATAACGGAAAAAAAGAAATATGAACAGGAATTGAAAAGATTATCCAACATAGATTTAATAGGGCAAATGGCAGCAGGTATCAGCCATGAAATTAGAAATCCAATGACAACAGTACTAGGATTTTTACAGTTATTAAAAGAAGAGAATACCTATGAGAAACATAATAAGTACTTTCATTTAATGATTGAAGAACTTAACCGTGCCAATTCTATTATTACTGAATTTCTCTCAATGGGTAATACAAGGAAATCGGATTTGCAGATGTTAGATTTAAATTCAATTATCCGCGATATTATTCCTTTAATAAAGATTGATACGTACAATCAAAATAAATATATTCAAGTCGATACAAATGACATTCCAGAATTACTTTTAAATCGTAATGAAATACGGCAATTATTAATGAATCTATATCGTAATGGCTTAGAAGCGATGAATACAGGGAAAGTTCTAACCATTAGCACTTACAAGGAAGGTCAAAATTGTGTGGTGCTTGCAGTGCGGGATCAAGGAAAAGGTATCAGGCCTGAAGTATTAGAGAAACTGGGTACGCCGTTTTACACGACCAAAGATAATGGAACTGGATTGGGGTTAGGTGTATGTTATGCCATTGCTGCCCGCCATAATGCAAAAATAGAAATTCAAACAGGATCGGAAGGCACTACCTTTTTTGTTAAATTTAATTATGAAAATAATAAAAAATAACCTTATTTAGAATAGTTACGATGAACCGTATCATAAATAAATTTATTCTTTGCATATAAAAGGATAAAAAGACCATTGGACAAAAATTACCGATGGTCTTTTAAATATTATTAGATGGTATGTAGATTTCCTAAAATAAGTATGTTTCTATTTCCATAAAAATATGCTGTAATATGAAGAGGAAAAAGTATAAGTAGTTAGAGAAGTGAGGAATTAAAGGTGAAGAAGTTTAAGAAGTTTTACTTGGAGATTACGAGTGTATGTAATCTTGCGTGTAGCTTTTGTCCGCCGACGGAAAGGCAGAAGCAATTCATTTCTGTGGAGGATTTTGCTAAAAGATTAGACCAAATTAAACCTCACACAGACTACATTTATTTGCACGTGAAGGGTGAGCCGTTGCTCCACCCGAAAATAGATCAACTATTAGACTTAAGTCATGAAAAAGGGTTTAAAGTTAATATTACAACGAACGGAACGTTAATTAATAAGAGAAGACATAGGCTGTTAAATAAGCCTGCGTTAAGACAAATGAATTTTTCACTGCATAGTTTTGATGGACATCCAGGTTCGCAAGATAAAGAGGGCTATGTAAGGAGTATACTTTCCTTCATTAGGGAAGCGACAAGTCAATCAGATTTAATTGTATCGTTAAGGTTATGGAATTTAACTCAGGATAATAAAACGAATGCTGAAATCCAGAAAAATAGAGAGTTATTATCTATAATTGAAAATGAATTTGATCTATCTTATCAAATTGAAGAGAAGCTTACACCAGGAAAAGGTATAAAAATTGCAGAACGTGTCTTTATTAATCAAGACTATGAATTCCAGTGGCCAGCATTACATGAAGAAGAGGATGATGGGAAAGGATTCTGTCATGGACTTCGTAATCAAGCGGGTATTTTAGCGAATGGAACAGTTATTCCTTGTTGTTTAGATGGTGAAGGGATTATTAACCTTGGGAATATTAATAATGATTCATTTTCTAACATTATCGAAGGTGAAAGAGCAACAAACATTGTCGATGGATTTTCGAAAAGAGTTGCGGTTGAAGAACTTTGCAGGAAATGTGGATATCGCAAACGGTTTGGGAAGTAAATATGAAATAAGCCCTCATAAAGCGAGGGCTTATTTTTTATACTTGATAAGAATGCTCTAATTTATCAATTAATGAACCAACGTAAGAAACAGCTTTACGGATTGCGTCTGGTTTTGACATATCTACTCCGGCATGTTTCATTGTACCACCAGCGATCAATAGCAGGTTGTCCTTCCTCTTTAATCATTTGAGCTACTGCAGTGGATGCAGTGTGTGCTGCCTTTTTTGTAGTATTTCTAGTAACGATTTACGGAAAGGTTCAAGTTTTGTTTCTTCAGTTAAATATTTTTCAATTGTTCCTTCGCCGAATATGAGGATTTCATTATGAATAAAGGATAGTGCAGTATGTACTTTCGTCCATAAAGCAGAAATTTTGGAAGAGTTCGCTTGAATACTTGGATTTGTACGATCAGTAGATTCTTTTAAATTTGCATATGAGTACAGTTTTGTTAACGTCATTAAAAGTTCTTCTTCTAAAAGTAGGCAATTTAATAAATTGTGGGAGCTAGTATGTAAATGTCCTTTAAATGAATCAAGTTTCTGTATATCATTTTCCAATGCGTTTAATGCAGTATGCTATTCGGCATCAGAATTATACAAATCGGATAAATCCCATGTTAGTTCAGCAGGTACCTCTGCGCAATTAAGACGATTTTCTATTACATTTTTCAAGTCGTATATCCTCCTTATTAAGAC
>NZ_JBEUTW010000066.1:2500-4739 GCF_040492675.1 Bacillus sp. AP50 | reverse complement strand
ATCATCACCAAACTATGAAGGCATATTCCTTCAAAACTAGATAACATTGCTACATATTATATGGTTAAGTCCTCGATCTATTAGTATTCGTCAGCTCCACATGTCACCATGCTTCCACCTCGAACCTATCAACCTGATCATCTTTCAGGGATCTTACTAGCTTACGCTATGGGAAATCTCATCTTGAGGGGGGCTTCATGCTTAGATGCTTTCAGCACTTATCCCTTCCGCACATAGCTACCCAGCTATGCCCTTGGCAGAACAACTGGTACACCAGCGGTGCGTCCATCCCGGTCCTCTCGTACTAAGGACAGCTCCTCTCAAATTTCCTACGCCCACGACGGATAGGGACCGAACTGTCTCACGACGTTCTGAACCCAGCTCGCGTACCGCTTTAATGGGCGAACAGCCCAACCCTTGGGACCGACTACAGCCCCAGGATGCGATGAGCCGACATCGAGGTGCCAAACCTCCCCGTCGATGTGGACTCTTGGGGGAGATAAGCCTGTTATCCCCGGGGTAGCTTTTATCCGTTGAGCGATGGCCCTTCCATGCGGAACCACCGGATCACTAAGCCCGACTTTCGTCCCTGCTCGACTTGTAGGTCTCGCAGTCAAGCTCCCTTATGCCTTTGCACTCTACGAATGATTTCCAACCATTCTGAGGGAACCTTTGGGCGCCTCCGTTACACTTTAGGAGGCGACCGCCCCAGTCAAACTGCCCACCTGACACTGTCTCCCGGGTCGATAAGACCCGTAGGTTAGAATTTCAATACAGTCAGGGCGGTATCCCACCAGCGCCTCCACCGAAGCTAGCGCTCCGGTTTCAATGGCTCCCGCCTATCCTGTACAAACTGTACCAAAATTCAATATCAGGCTACAGTAAAGCTCCACGGGGTCTTTCCGTCCTGTCGCGGGTAACCTGCATCTTCACAGGTACTATAATTTCACCGAGTCTCTGGTTGAGACAGTGCCCAAATCGTTACACCTTTCGTGCGGGTCGGAACTTACCCGACAAGGAATTTCGCTACCTTAGGACCGTTATAGTTACGGCCGCCGTTTACTGGGGCTTCAGTTCAGAGCTTCGCTTACGCTAACCCCTCTCCTTAACCTTCCAGCACCGGGCAGGTGTCACCCCCTATACTTCGCCTTACGGCTTCGCAGAGAGCTGTGTTTTTGCTAAACAGTCGCTTGGGCCTATTCACTGCGGCTTTCCGTTAAGAAAGCACCCCTTCTCCCGAAGTTACGGGGTCATTTTGCCGAGTTCCTTAACCAGAGTTCTCTCGCACACCTTAGGATTCTCTCCTCGCCTACCTGTGTCGGTTTGCGGTACAGGCACCTTTTATCTCGCTAGAAGCTTTTCTTGGCAGCGGGGAATCAAAGACTTCGCTCCATAAGGAGCTTCCCCATCACAGCTCAGCCTTTATGATAAGCGGATTTGCCTACTTATCAGCCTAACTGCTTGGACGTGCACAACCAATCGCACGCTTCTTCTATCCTTCTGCGTCCCTCCATTGCTCAAACGATAAAGAGGTGGTACAGGAATATCAACCTGTTGTCCATCGCCTACGCCTGTCGGCCTCGGCTTAGGTCCTGACTAACCCTGAGCGGACGAGCCTTCCTCAGGAAACCTTAGGCATTCGGTGGACGGGATTCTCACCCGTCTTTCGCTACTCATACCGGCATTCTCACTTCTAAGCACTCCACCAGTCCTTACGGTCTGACTTCACTGTCCTTAGAACGCTCCCCTACCACTGATACCATTCGGTATCAATCCGCAGCTTCGGTGGTGTATTTAGCCCCGGTACATTTTCGGCGCAGAGTCACTCGACTAGTGAGCTATTACGCACTCTTTAAATGGTGGCTGCTTCTAAGCCAACATCCTAGTTGTCTAAGCAACTCCACATCCTTTTCCACTTAATACACACTTTGGGACCTTAGCTGGCGGTCTGGGCTGTTTCCCTTTTGACTACGGATCTTATCACTCGCAGTCTGACTCCTAAGGATAAGTCATTGGCATTCGGAGTTTGACTGAATTCGGTAATCCGATGAGGACCCCTAGTCCAATCAGTGCTCTACCTCCAAGACTCTTACACTTAAGGCTAGCCCTAAAGCTATTTCGGGGAGAACCAGCTATCTCCAGGTTCGATTGGAATTTCTCCGCTACCCACACCTCATCCCCGCACTTTTCAACGTGCGTGGGTTCGGGCCTCCATTCAGTGTTACCTGAACTTCACCCT
>NZ_JBEUTW010000065.1:0-4855 GCF_040492675.1 Bacillus sp. AP50 | reverse complement strand
CGTTTCAGCGACTTTTATAATTTAACACTTCTCGTTACATCTGTCAACAGCTTTTTTCTTTCGTTGCTGACGACGCTTATTAATTTACCATATTAATCATTTAATAGTCAACACTTTTTAAAAAAATGCCAAAATAATTTTATCTTGGCATGATATAAAGCTTAATAATCACTAATGCTGCCACACCCGGTAAGCCTAACAAACTCGTTATTGCTGCTGTCCCCATGTTAATCGGGATATGAAAATCAAAATATGTCCCTACAACATTTACGATAAAAAGCAATGCTATTCCTAAAGTAACATGAAAAATCACCTTACCTATAAAACGTAATGGCTTAGAGGCAACACCAAAAACAAGAAAAATAAATACTAAAGTAAGAATGCCAACAATAATAATTGTAGAATTCATTTTTTCCTCCTTATGAATGACCTATACATCTATTTGTATGGGACAAGACAATAAAAAAGAACAGTTATCATATGCAGCATCTCTTTTATATAAACTAAATAAAACAATACCTCAGCATTTAAAAAACAAAATAAAAAGGCCTGCTTAGAAAGCAGAACCTTTTACCATTGTTCCATTTTTACAGGACGACGCTTTGCTTCTTTCAACAAAAAGAAATATTTCGCCTCTGCTATTTTCAAAGAACAAATGACATCTTGAGACGGTTCTACACTTTGTTCGACCATTCTCTTCTGACGTAACCACTCATTCTTCACTTTTTCCAAAAGTACAATTAACTTATCGTCATACTCTTTACGCAATTTACCCTTTTTTTGAAAGAACATTTTCGTTTCTCCTCTTATACTTCTCTGCGACCTTCTAACGCTTTGGATAATGTCACTTCATCTGCATATTCTAAATCTCCACCAACTGGCAGACCATGTGCAATACGAGTTACTTTAATGCCTGTAGGTTTTAAGAGGCGGGAGATATACATCGCTGTAGCTTCCCCTTCAATATTAGGGTTTGTTGCTAATATCACTTCTTGTACCGTTTCATCATGTAGTCGCTTTAAGAGTTGCGGGATATTAATGTCTTCCGGTCCAATTCCCTCCATAGGAGAAATCGCACCACGTAACACATGATATACACCTTGATACTCTTTCATTTTTTCCATCGCGATTACATCTTTCGGTTCTTGTACGACACAAACAACTGATTGATCTCGATGTGAATCATTACAAATATAACAAGGATCACGATCAGTAATATGTCCGCATACAGAACAGTACGCTAAATCTCGCTTCGCATTTACAAGTGCTTTCGCGAAACCTAACACATCATCTTCTTTCATATCTAATACGAAAAATGCCAATCGAACCGCTGTTTTCGGTCCGATACCTGGCAACTTCATAAAACTATCGATTAGTTTTGATATTGGTTCTGGATAATGCATGTATCAATATCCTCCTAGAACATTCCACCTGGTAAGTTTAAGCCTTTTGTAAATTTACCCATTGTAGAGTTTGAAAGCTCATCAGCCTTTTTAAGTGCATCATTTGTTGCAGCTAATACTAAGTCTTGTAGCATTTCGATATCTTCTGGATCTACAACTTCTTCTTTAATCTTCACTTCAAGAATTTGCTTGTGACCATTTGCGATAACTGTAATCATTCCGCCGCCAGCTGTACCTTCAACTGTTTTTTCACCAAGCTCTTCTTGTGCTTTCGCCATGTCCTTTTGCATCTTTTGCATTTGTTTCATCATGTTATTCATATTTCCCATTCCGCCACGCATCATAATTAATTCCTCCTAATTATTATTACTCTTTTATTTCAATGAGTTCTTGCCCTACTAATTTCACTGCCTCTTCTATAAGAGGATCTTCCTTTTTCTCTGGGTTTTCTTCAGACTCTCCACCTTCACGTTGTAAAAAGTCTTCACGGATTTTACCCCATTCACTTTTTGGAATGGCAATCATATTTAACCTTTTACTTAGCAATTCAAATAAAGCTTGTTCTACTGTATCCATAGCTTCTCGATTTTCGCTCGCCATCTTACAGTGAATCTCATATTGAAATGCTAAAACGTAAGTGTCATCTGAAGCTGCCACTGGTTCGCTATTTTCTAGTAAAACAGCAAACGCTACTTTGTTATATGATTTGAGTCTTCCTAACAACTCACCCCATACAGCTTTTAATTGTTCTAAATCTTGACGCTTCGCTTGTTTTAATACTTCATTTACACGTCCGACAGGAATCTTCATACTTCCTGTTCTTACCGGCTTTGGTGTTGCACGTGTCTCTCTTACTTCCTGTTGTACACCAGCTGGCACACCGTTCTTTTTAACTTGCTCTAACTCTTTCTCCAGTTGCTGCATCCTGTTCATAATTGCTTGCAAACGATCTGTACCATTTGCTTGCATCATAAACTGTTGACACAATTGCACCATAACAACTTCTAAGAAAATACGCGGATGATTTGTCCACTTCATTTCCTGTTGTCCCTTACTAAGGGTATGAATAATCTCATAGATCACTTCCGGTTGCATTTCTTCACTCAACTTACGGAATTGATCATCTACAATTACTCGTTCCAACATATGTTCTAGTTGCGGTGAAGTTTGATATAAAAGCATATCACGATAATAGTAAATGAAATCCTCCATAAAACGAACTGGATCCTTCCCTTTACTCATCATTTCATCTATGATTTGCAATGCTCTTGATACATCATTTTCACGTATGCATTCTACTAAATTGCCTAAGTATTGCTGAGAAACAGATCCTGTTACGGCCAATACATCTTCTGTCGTAACGGTCTCATCACTATAAGATATAGCCTGATCAATAAGACTAAGTGCGTCACGCATACCACCTTCAGCAGCACGCGCAACAATTTGTAATGCCTCATCTTCCACTTGCGTACCTTCATTTGTCACGACCGTTGATAATCTCTCAACAATATCATTCACTGATATTTTTCGGAATTCAAAACGCTGACAACGTGAAATAATTGTAGGCGGGATCTTATGAGGTTCTGTTGTCGCCAAAATAAAGATAACATGTCCTGGCGGCTCTTCTAAGGTTTTTAAAAGCGCATTGAATGCACCCATAGAAAGCATGTGAACTTCATCAATAATGTATACTTTATATTCTACAGCACTTGGAGCATATTTTACTTTATCTCTAATATCTCGAATTTCATCTACACCGTTATTTGAAGCCGCATCAATTTCTAATACATCTGAAATGGATCCTTGTGTAATTCCTAAACAAGAAGGACATTCATTACAAGGTTCAGCTACCGGAGCATGTTCACAGTTAATTGCTTTTGCAAATACTTTTGCAATTGTCGTTTTTCCTGTTCCCCTCGGGCCAGAAAATAAATAAGCATGTGAAACTTTCTCTTGAAGAAGGGCATTTTGCAACGTTTTTGTCACGTGCTTTTGACCGACTACATCTTCGAACTTTTGCGGTCTCCATGTTCGGTATAACGCTTGGTATGACACGAAAATACGGCCTCCCTCAAAGGTTATTATCTCATTTATTATAACCCATTCTGTTTATAGATTCCAAAAGTTATTTTCTATACAAAAAACTCACCTTTGTATTAAGGTGAGTTTTGTATACATATATAACTGCCGTGCACCCTCCGTCGATTACGTACCATAAGCGTTACTCAAGCAGTTAGCTCGGTTCAGGCACTCCTGCGGCACACGAGAAGACCCGCTTATTGCTGCTTCCTTCCGGACCTGACAAGGTTCACGGGGTCCCGTTGCGCAGGACCCAAACGTCAACACCACTTACTTAAGGCAGACCTTACAGCAACATAACCTCGAGAGGGGATTCGGCCTCGCTAGAGCGGATTGCGAGTATAGGGCACCGCTACCTCCCCGCTTAGCACGGCAAAGTTAAAACCAATATTCGGTTGCCTTCATTAAAGGCATTATCAGTATAACTTGTTTCTTTATAAAATGCAAATACGTTAGTTCCCAGTATTCTTCTCTAATTTTTTTATTGCTTTTCTTTTTTTACGAAGCTCTCTAAAAAAGCTTGTTAACAACGTACCGCATTCTTCCTCTAGTACACCAGATACTACTTCACATTGATGATTGAAGCGTTCATCCGTTAAAAGATTCATCAATGTCCCTGCACATCCGCCCTTCGGATCACTTGCACCATATACAACTCGCTTCACTCGTGATAAAACAATTCCACCTGCACACATTGGACAAGGTTCTAATGTTACATACAATGTTGCATCTTCTAAACGCCATGTCCCTAATTTTTTACACGCCTCATCTATCGCTAGCAACTCAGCATGAGCTATTGATCTCTGCTCAGTTTCCCTTAAATTATGGGCAACACTAATTACCTCACCATCTAACACTATAACTGCTCCAATTGGTACTTCCTGTATTTCCTCTGCCTTTTTAGCTTCTTCTATCGCTAATTGCATAAAATAAATATCTTGATCTTGTTCCATAACATAGTCCTTTCATTACAAATAAAGTACACTTATTTCCATTTACTACACAGGGGATAACTTTTACAAATTCAATCCACCCTAAAAGAAAAAAGAGAGGGGATTACATATGAAAAATACCGCCTTGCTCATTATCGATATGATTAATGACTTTCAATTTTCCCACGGACCCATTCTAGCTAAAAAATGTGAAATTATAACAAACCCTATTTTACAATTAAAGAAAAAAATGAAATCCTTCGGCTGTCCTATAATTTACGTTAATGACCATTATCAACTGTGGAGATCTGATATCGACCAACTTATTACTCATTGTACAAATGAATATAGCGAAAACATAATCCATAAGATTGCTCCAAGTTCTGATGATTACATTTTTATTAAACCACATTATTCCGCTTTTTATGAAACACCTTTAAA
>NZ_JBEUTW010000064.1:0-3648 GCF_040492675.1 Bacillus sp. AP50 | reverse complement strand
ATGCAATGAGGAATTTACAATACAATGAATTGAAGCTTATTTAGTTTTATATTCGTATAAATGAATTAAGAATTTCTTAAGAACCTATTAAGAAATAAGTGAGTTTTAGGAACTAGAATAAATGTATCTTAACAGTAATAAGAAAATGAATGTTTTAAACGGAAGTTGGCAGAGTATGTTAAAAAGCTATAAGTAAATATTTCAGGAGGTTTTTTATGAAAAAGAAAATAATTATTGCAATTGTTGCTTCTGCTATAACAATGACTCATTTTGTAGGAAATACTTATGCAGATTCGAAAACAGAGGTTTCTGTTACAGCTCCCTATAATACAAATCAAATAACGAAATGGTTAGAAGCACATGCAAAGCCTTTAAAAACAACTAATCCAACTGCATCTCTTAATGATTTGAAACCACTTAAGGATATGGTAGGTTCAGCTTCAATTGTAGGTTTAGGTGAAGCTACGCATGGGGCTCATGAAGTTTTTACGATGAAACACCGCATTGTTAAGTATTTAGTATCTGAAAGGGGCTTTACCAATCTAGTTTTAGAAGAGGGATGGGACAGGGCCTTGGAACTTGATCGATATGTTCTTACTGGTAAGGGAAACCCAAGCCAACACCTAACACCTGTATTTAAGACGAAAGAAATGCTAGATTTACTTGATTGGATTCGGCAATATAATGCTAATCCAAAACATAAATCGAAAGTACGTGTCATCGGGATGGACATTCAATCAGTAAACGAAAATGTTTATAATAATATAATAGAATATATTAAAGCGAACAATTCAAAACTGTTGCCTAGAGTAGAAGAGAAGATAAAAGGGCTTATTCCTGTAACAAAGGATATGAATACTTTTGAAAGCCTTACGAAAGAAGAAAAAGAAAAGTATGTTTTAGATGCTAAACAAATTAGTGCTTTATTAGAGGAAAATAAAAGTCATTTAAATGGGAAATCTAAAGAGTTCGTATGGATAAAGCAAAATGCTCGTATTATTGAACAGTTTACTACAATGTTAGCGACACCTCCTGATAAACCAGCGGATTTTTATTTGAAACATGATATTGCAATGTATGAAAATGCGAAGTGGACTGAAGAACATTTAGGAAAAACCATTGTATGGGGACATAATGGACACGTTTCGAAAACAAATATGCTTTCTTTTATATACCCTAAAGTAGCAGGGCAGCATTTAGCAGAATATTACGGAAAACGGTACGTATCTATTGGAACGTCAGTTTATGAAGGACAATACAATGTGAAGAATAGCAATGGTGAATTTGGCCCCTATGGAACATTAAAATCGGATGATCCAAACAGTTATAACTACATTTTTGGACAGGTCAAAAAAGATCAATTTTTTATTGATTTACGTAAGGCGAACGGTGTGACAAAAACTTGGTTAAACGAACAACAGCCAATTTTCGCTGGAATAACTACCGAAGGGCCTGATATACCAAAAACTGTTGATATATCATTAGGTAAAGCGTTTGATATACTTGTTCAAATTCAAAAAGTGAGTCCATCTCAAGTACATCAATAAATTTAGAATCATGTGCCTTAATGACAAATTTCATATAACACAATGAAATTTGTTTTATATAGCAAGAAGAATAATCGCATTAGAAAAAATCAGCAGTTTAACCTGTTAAGAGTAAAACGAATCTTACAATATGTAAAGCGCAAAAACACTGAAGCGAAAAGCATTGGTGTTTTTTGCGCTTTCGGGCACAGATACTACTTCAGTCCTATTGTAGAAGTGATTTTGTATGTAAGGAATTTGTAAGGAATAGGTAAGAAAAAAGAGATTTTCATTGTGTAGGATAAAAATATAAGGAGGCATGAAGGGGGGAACAAGTACGGCCTACATATAAAACAAATAATCAGTAACAAGAGTGTTTTAAGGAAAAGAAGTAATTTCTATGGTTAATATGTATGTGGAAAAAGAGTGATTTAGAGATTGTTAGAACACAATGGTGTTTGTGAAAATAATGATTAGTACGTTGATTGCAAATTCAGTGTTGACTTTTATCATTGGGAGAGTTGATAGCTATGTGGTTAGTATATGAGACAGCTATCAGCCATCAATACAATTTAAATAGAAGAGAGGAATTCTTTATGAAAACACGCAGTAAAATTACATGTGCAAGTCTAGCACTTTTAATAGGTGGAAGTTCCCTGTTATACATAACACCAACATTAATTGTAAAAGCAGAACCTACGCAAAATGTATCTAGTTCGTTACAAACAAGTACGCAAAGCGATCGTACTTCCGTTAAGAAAGCAATGCGAGATGAACTGCAACTTGGATACCCAGGAATACTCGCTAAAATTTCTAAGGGGGGTAAAACTTGGAGTTATACAGCTGGGGTAGCGGATCTGAAAACTAAGAAACCAATGAAAGCAGATTTTCGCTTTCGCATTGGCAGTGTGACGAAAACGTTCATTGCAACAGTTCTACTTCAATTATCTGGAGAGAACCGTTTGAATCTAGACGACTCCATTGAAAAATGGTTACCTGGTGTTATTCAAGGAAACGGATATGATGGTAACCAGATTACGATCCGGCAAATATTGAATCATACAAGTGGTATTGCTGACTATATAAATTCAAAAGACTTTGATATTACGGATATAAAAAAATCGTATACGGCTGAAGAATTTGTAAAGATGGGGATTTCACTTCCCCCAGACTTTGCCCCAGGAAAGGGTTGGTCTTATTCAAATACAGGATATGTAATACTAGGAATCCTTATTGAAAAAGTAACAGGAAACAGCTATGCGGAAGAGGTTGAAAATCGGATTATTGAACCGCTTGATTTGTCAAATACATTTCTACCTGGTAATTCAAGCGTGATTCCAGGCACCAAGCATGCCCGTGGCTATTTGCAACTAGACGGAGCGAGTGAGCTAAAAGATGTTACTTATATTAACCCAGGTAGCTCGGATGGAGATATGATTTCTACTGCTGACGACTTAAACAAATTCTTCTCTTGCTTACTAGGTGGCAAATTACTGAAGGAACAGCAGTTAAAACAAATGCTTACTACAGTTCCTACAAATAGAGAGGGAACCGGATATGGTCTTGGAATACTTGAAATTAAGCTTCCGAACGGTGTCTCGGTATGGGGACACAGGGGGGCCGTTCCAGGGTTTTCCACTTTTGCTGGTGGAACGCTTGGAGGTAAACATACACTCGCTATCAATTCGAACAGTTTAAACCTTAATAATCCAGAAGTTTTTAAAAACATTTTACTTGCTGAATTTAGCAAGTAGGAAAAACGGATAAATTTTGTCATTTGTAATTTCCATCGGAATGGATTACCGCTTGAAAGAGTATAGAGGGATTAAGTATCTATAATTGTGTAGGAGCAGTATTTGCAAAATTAGAAATTGAACTAAATTTAACCATCAAAGATAATATTAGCGGGAAAAATTTGAGGGACATTAAGGATTTTGTGAAGAGGACTTCAAAAATGAAATAACATTGTAATAACTTTCTATTATTAATTGAAAGTTATTACCCTATAAATTCAGTCATTTATTATATAACTGAGTGCATAAAAAATGAACCGAATTCTAATAAATAACGTAAAAGCTAAAAGAGTTTCGCTTTGGGAACATCTCAAAATAGTGAACATACC
>NZ_JBEUTW010000063.1:0-1911 GCF_040492675.1 Bacillus sp. AP50 | reverse complement strand
AGGAACGCTCATCATGTATGAGTCATTCCTTTTTTCATAGATTAACTTGCCTGTTTTTTATTATTTTCTTTCAATTTCTCTGCTTGTAAAAAGCGATTCGTTTCAGCAACAACAATACTACTTAATCCAATTAGACCAATCAAGTTTGGAATTGCCATAAGTCCATTTGCAATATCAGCAAATGTCCATACGATTCCTAGCTTTAAATTAGCACCAATTGCAATCATAACAATAAAGATTGCTTTATAATATTTAACTGCACTTTCTCCGAATAAATAAGCTACACATTTTTCTCCATAATACGACCAGCCTAAAATAGTAGAGTAGGCAAATAAAATAATTGCGATACCGAGAATCATACTACCAGCAGTACCAAATACAGATTGGAATGCAAGTGTTGTAGCTTCAACGCCAGTTTTACCAGATTTCCAAGCACCTGTAGTAATTAATACTAGTCCTGTAATTGTACATACAATAAACGTATCTAGAAAAGTACCAGTCATTGAAACTAAAGCTTGCTTTGCAGGCGAATCAGTTTTTGCCGCCGCGGCGGCAATAGGTGCACTTCCTAAACCAGCTTCGTTCGCAAATACACCACGCGCCATTCCGATTTGGATAGCTGATGCAACTGTTGCCCCAATAAAACCACCAGCAGCTGCTGTACCATTAAATGCACCAGAAAAAATAAGTGAAAATGCTTCTGGAATTTGGTCGTAGTGATAGAAAATAATTATAAGACCAGCAATTATATAAAAGAAAGCTTTAATAGGAACGACATATCCCGTCACTTTCCCAATTTTTTTTACACCGCCTAAAATAACAATTGCGATTAAAAATGACATTACTATACCAGTTAAAGCAGGAGGGAAAGAGAAATTAATTCGCATTGCCTCTGCAACTGAGTTAGATTGCACCATATTACCAATACCGAAAGAAGCAGTTGTGCCGAATATAGCGAATAATACTGCCAGCCATTTCTTACCTAAACCACGCTCTAAATAATACATTGGTCCACCTGAATATTCACCATTTTCATTACTAACACGGTATTTCACTGCAAGTATTGCCTCGGCATACTTTGTTGCCATACCGAATAAAGCGGTAATCCACATCCAAAATATTGCACCAGGACCACCAATTGTAACAGCTGTTGCAACACCGGCTATATTTCCCATACCAATCGTTGCGGCCATAGCTGTCATAAGTGCTTGGAAGTGACTAATATCTCCAGAAGAAGAGGTATCTTCTGATTTTTTAAATGCTAGTTTGTGAGCGTATAATAGTTTACTAAACTGTAAACCTTTTAAACGCACTGTGAGAATGATACCTGTTCCAACGAGTAGCAACAAAGTTGGTAATCCCCACACGTATTGATTCAGTTGTTCTAATACTTTACTTACTGTCTCCATCTTTATTCTCCTTTTTTAGAAAAAATAAAAACCACTTCAAGTAAATGAAATGGTCTCTGGAGAAACAAGGGATAGAAAAATAAACCGATACAATCGGCTTTTTCTTTCGCTTGTCTCTGTCCTTTTACCTGAGAGATTATCCGCTGTAGTAGCGGATTTGCTCCTTCGGTGCTCGTTTTCCTCCGCGCTCTATGAAAGCGAGAGGGAGTCTCTCCAGAGATTCGTCCCCATGCAGTTCTACTTGTAACCAAGACCTGAGAGTTTCAAAGCTGGTATAACAACTTTTTGCCCCGTCGGTAGATCAATAGACCTTCTCCTGAATGGTTCATCCGAATTATAAAATTTATAAACACATTGATTGTAAATCAATAAAAACATTATAGACATACAAATTGTGAATTGCAATCATTTTTTATTTTAAAATAGTAAATAGTTTTATTTTTTTGTAAGTCCTAATTTATCTTCAACTTCATTTAAAGTAGATAAAGCGATGACAATATGT
>NZ_JBEUTW010000062.1:0-8226 GCF_040492675.1 Bacillus sp. AP50 | reverse complement strand
GCACAAATACTACAGCTAATAATATTAAAACCGCACCTATTAGCACATAATTCATATTTTTACCCCTTTATTTCATTTTTGATTATTTTTTATAAATATATCTACTATAGTATACTATGGTTTCGATATAGACTTTGTAAAAGTTGTATATTTTTAATAAAAGGCACCTCTGACGGGGCACCTTTTATTTTCACTCTATTGTACACCATACTGAATATAACTCGGATCGTAGTATATCCATTGATTTGTCCCTAAGCAAAGCCATCCATCTTGCTTACTCCATACTCGATACGATTCACCATGATGTAACTGTCTTATAACATTTCCATTTAATGATGGAGCATCACGCAAATTTACATTATCACCAGTAATAGTCGCCACATAATGTTTATACTGAATATAACTCGGATCATTATATACCCACTGATTTGTCCCTAAACAAAGCCATCCATCTTGTTCTCCCCAAACTTCATATGTTTCGCCACGATTCAATTGGCGAATTACACTAGACTGCAAAGATGGTCCACTTCTCAAATTCACATTATCTCCATTAATTATAGCAACCCCGTACACTGGAGTTGCATTATTAGGCAGGGAAACATTACCTCCACCACTTGCTCCATTCCCTTTTAAAGCTTCTAATGAAACTGCAGCTGATACATCACAATTTCCTACGCCTGAAATTTGTCCAGAATCTGTGTACTGCCACGCTGTCCACGCTGTCCATCCACCAGCATCAGCAGGCGGTGTACTCGAGTATTTAGCAATCCAAAGCGGTATATCACTTAATCCGCTAATTCCGAACTCATTAATATACCAAACTCCTGTATATAACATTACATCTTTTCCAGTAGCCTGTTTCACATAATTTATGAAGCTTCTTGCCCAATTCGATATAGCGTTACCAGTTAAATTACTGTTGCTCGGATCTGTTGGTGATTCTAAATCCAGAACTGGCATTAAGTCTGTCTGGTTATTTTGTAATATACCCACAAAATATTTCGCCTCTGAAATTGCATCATTTTGTTCTGGGCGTGCAAAATGGTATGCACCAATTAATACATTCGCATTTCGTGCTGCTTGTACATTCTTAGTAAAAGTAGGATCAATGTAGTTTACACCTTCTGTCGCTTTTGCATACGCTGCTGGAATTCCAGATGCCTTCACTGCATTCCAATCAATATTCCCTTCCCAATGAGACACATCAATAAACGTAACATTTGAACTTGATCTGTTTTGCATATAAAATCTCCTATCAATTTTTTTACTTCGTATACATACAATATGTACAAGTTTCATAAGAGGACACAACATTTATGCTATAGAAACAAAGAGTAAACATATGTTGTATACAAAATAAAAAAGACCTTGTATTACAAGGCCTTTTGCAAACTCACTTTATTTTGTAGCAAGTACATATTATAATACAAACCTTGCTCACTTAGTAATTCTTGATGTGTTCCTCTTTCTACTATCTCTCCATCATGCATCACAAAAATTTGATCTGAATCTTGAATTGTAGATAACCTATGCGCAATGGCTATCGTCGTTCTACCTTTTCGCATTTGTTGCAACGCTGTTTGAATAGCCTCTTCTGTTTCTGTATCGATATTAGCTGTTGCTTCATCTAATACTAATACTTTCGGATTCGTTGCTATCGTTCTAGCAAAAGCAATTAATTGTCGTTGACCGCTTGAAAATGCTGCACCTCTTTCTACTACTTCTGTTTCATACTGTTTTGGTAACTTTTCAATAAACGTATTTGCTTGCACAAATCGAGCAGCTTCTTTTACTTCTTCATCCGTAATTTCTTCATTATACATACGAATATTTTGCTTTACATTTCCAGCAAATAAAAATGCATCTTGCAATACGAGTCCTATTTTCTTTCTAATTTCTCGTTCTTCAAATTTTTCTAAATCTACACCGTCTATTACAATATTTCCTGACTTAATATTATAAAATCGCATTAACAAATTCATAATCGTACTTTTTCCGCTACCAGTATGCCCAACAAAAGCAACCGTTTGCCCTTGTTTCACGTGAAATGATACATTTTTTAAAACGTCACGCTTTCCATCATATGAAAAAGTAACATTTTTAAATTCAATATCCCCATCCACAACTTGAGGATTCTCATTGCCTTTTTGAACCGGTGCTAAATCTTTCTCGTCCATTAAATGAAATACACGTGATGACGAAACAAGTGCCTGTTGGAAAAAGGACAATTTCATCATCATCTCATTTACAGGTTGGAAGAAACGATGTATATAGTTAACAAAAGCATATAAAACTCCTACTTCAACAGGGCTCTTTAAAGCATCAATCCCAAATAAACCTAGTACTAACGCAATAGCTACAATATGCACTAAATCCGTAGCTGGTCGTAAAAGTAATGCGTCTAACTTCAAAGTACGTCGCCCTGCACTATAATGTTTATTATTCACTTCTTCAAACTCTTTTCTCATACGTTTTTCTTGTCTGAACACTTGAACAATATTCATTCCTTGTATGGACTCGTTCAACTTTGCATTTAACACGCTTAGTTGATTACGTACTTCTAAATAAAAAGCTGCACTTTTCCGGCGATATAATACCATAATCGCAAACATTATCGGAATTAATACGAGAGAAAATAGCGCTAATTTTACATCTAATAAAAACATCGCTACTAAAATACCTACTAAAAAGACTACATTTTTCACAAATGTTGATAATACACTAACATAAAAATCTTTAATCGCTTCCGTATCATTTGTTATACGCGATACAAGTGTACCAATCGGCGTACGATCAAAGAAACTTAATGACAGCTTTTGAACATGTTCATATACTTCAACTCGCATATCTTGAACAATCTTAAAAGCAATGTTCTGAAAGTACAATAGATTTAAATACGTAAATAATACTTTTAATAAATGAGCAACTATGTAAATTACAAATAAAGTAACGAGCGCTGATCGTTCAAAATCCCGCGGTACTAGGTGTTCATCGAGGAATTGTTTAATTAAAAAAGGACCCATCATTTCCGTTACTGTCGCACCAACTAAAAAGATAAATGCTAAAGATAGCAACCCTTTATATGGCTTCATATAGGAAAGCAATCTACTTAAATCACTTCGCTTCTTCTCTACCATCATACGCCTCCTTTCTCGACTAAAGCTTCTAATTGCTGGCTTTCATACATTTCCTTATACCAGCCGTTTTCCTTCATTAATTCCTCATGTGTACCTCTTTGTACAATTCTACCTTCATCAACAACAAGAATAAGATTGGCATGCTGAATTGCACTTAATCGGTGTGCAGTAATAATCGTCGTTTTCCCTGCTCTTTCCCTCTTTAAGGCACTTAAAATCGTCTCTTCTGTTTTTGCATCTACTGCTGATAAACAATCATCCAAAATTAAAATTTCAGCATTTGTTAATAAAGCACGAGCAATAGAGATTCGCTGTTTTTGACCACCAGATAACGAAACACCTCTTTCCCCTACTACTGTTTCATATCCTTCTGAAAATTGGAGGATGTCATTATGAATACAAGCAATCTCTGCAGCTTGGGTAATTTCATTATATGTAGCATCCGCCTTTCCAAAGGCAATATTCTCACCAATACTTGCTGAGAATAAAAAATGATCTTGCGGCACGTATGAAATGGCAGAACGGACACCATGAAGTGTTATATCTCGAATATCTCGCTCCCCAATTTTTAATTCACCATTAAAATGATCATACTCACGGATTAAACATTTTAATAAAGTTGTTTTCCCTGCGCCTGTACGTCCTACAACTCCTAGCGTTTCGCCCTTCTTCAAATCAAAGTGAATATCGTTTAAATGTAACAATTCATTTTTCTTATACGAAAATGAATCAACGGCAAACGAAACATTACCGCTCGCTATTGTCTGTACAGCTTTTTCGCTATTTACTACATCTGATTTTTGTGAAAGAATTTTTTCTACACGGTCATATGAAGCACGCCCACGCTCCATAATATTGAATAACCATCCAAACGCTAACATTGGCCAAACGAGGGTACCTAAATATGTCGTAAATGTAACGAGATCACCTACTGTTAATTCACCTCTTACAACTAATACCGATCCATAACATACTGCGATTAAAAAAGAAAATCCAACGATAAGAGAGATTGTCGGATCAAATAACGAATCAATACGTGCAACTAACACATTTTTATGTACAACATCTTCTGATTTTCTTCGAAACGCCTGCAAATCTTCTTTCTCTTGTCCAAGCGAGCGAATCACTTTCATTCCACTCATACTCTCTTGCACTTTATCATTGATTTCCGAAAACGATTGCTGTGCTTTATGAAACCTTTTATGTAATAAAGTTCCATAATAATTTGTCGAAATAGCTACAATCGGCATTGGAATTAAACTTAATAATGTTAACTTCCAGCTAATTGTAAAACCCATCGCTACGAGTACACATCCTCCGACAGCTAATGAGTCAACAAGCGTCAAAACACCTGCTCCAGCAGTTTGCTGGATCGCTTGAATATCATTGGTCGCATGTGCCATTAAATCACCTGTTCGATTTGACTGATAGAAAGATGGACTCATCTTTGTAAAATGTTCATATAAATTTTTTCGTAATTGGCGAGCTAATTTTAATGAAGACCCGAAAATCATAATACGCCATATGTAACGTAATATGTACATCGTAATGCCTACAATTACTAATAGTACAACCCATTTTAGTAACTTATCGGTCGTCAATGTTCCATCATTAATTTCATCTACAACGATTCCAATTACTTTTGGTGCTACAAGTTCTAAAAGTGCAACGCCAAACAATAAAATAATTCCAGTTATGTACGCTCGTTTTTCTTGTTTAAAAAACCACGCTAAATTCATAAACACTTTCATTTTTTTCCTCCTCCCTTAAAATGAGCGATGTTTTCAGTTTACCAAAAATACAGAATTTTTAAAAGTTTTTAAAACTATAACTAACAAAAAGAAAGACACTCTTAGCGAGTGTCTTTTAGCGCTTATTTCATTTGTTGCTTGTTCATTGCGCTCATCATTTGATTGATTTTCTTTTGGGAAGGTTTTTGTCCCATTTGCATCATCATCATTTTTAACATTTGTTCGTTAATTGGTGGATTTTTTTGTAAGTAATTCATCATATATTTGCGGGCAATGAAAAATCCTAACGCCACGCCTGCTACTAGTGCTACTACGCCCACTAGAATACCTAACCAAATTGGCATATATTTTCCTCCTTCATGTTGTCTACCTTACAGTGTACTAAAACCTTTTCAATAAGACAAGATACAATTCGACATTTTTTACACATATGTTCGTACTTGTTTTAGAGGATTCAGCCATCCGTACTTTGTATTTTCATAATCCATAGCTAAAAATGTTAATTCACACTTTCTTAACACCTCAAAGAATGTTGTTTCCATAGAGACATTTCCAGAGGTATTCATACGAATATAGTGCGGTTTCACCATTATTTCGCCGTACTCCGCTCCCGTATAAAGTGTATGTGTATGATGTGTTCTATCATATTTACCAAGAACGCGCAAAGCTTGTTCTAATTTATGATGAATTTTCATTACTTGCAATGGCATCGTTATATACATCATTTGCTTATATAACACTTTTTTCTCCGAAAGGGACCCAGATTCTGAAAATCGAGCAAATAAATCAAAAAACAAATATTCACGACCAAAATAAGCTTTCGCAATATCCTCTTGAATTAAATACAATTCATACGTTTTCATTTTTCCACTCCCAATCTGGACAACCTTTTCTCTTCATTATATATAAGAAAATTTGCAATGATTGTCTGACTGCGGAGAGATAAAAAACTTTTTCTGTCGAAAAAACTCATTTACATAGAAAAACCTCTCCATGCCGGAGAGATTTTTCTGAAATCATTAAAGCATTTCTTTTACTTTACGAACAACGTTCTCTACAGTAAATCCATACTCTTCCATAATCTTCTCACCAGGAGCAGAAGCACCGAATGTATCGATACCTAACACATCTCCTTCAAGACCTACGTAACGGTGCCATCCGAATGTAGCACCCATTTCGATTGCGAAACGTTTTGTTACTGCTTTTGGTAATACAGATTCTTTGTACTCTGCAGTTTGAGCTTCGAAGCGATCCATAGATGGCATGCTGACAACCGCTGCGTCAACGCCGTCTACTGCTAATGCTTTTTGAGCTTCAACAGCTAGGCTTACTTCAGATCCAGTTGCAAGTAAGATTACATCAGCCGTTTCTTTCTTGCTTGCAGAAACTACATATGCACCTTTTGCTACTTTTTCATACGTATCATCTTTTGCACCTTCTAATGTTGGAAGGTCTTGACGAGTTAATACTAAAGCAGTTGGTTTGTTTGTAGATTCTAAAGCAAGTCTCCAAGCTGCAACAGATTCGTTACCATCAGCAGGACGGATAACAGAAACGTTTGGCATTGCACGAAGCGCTGCTAATTGCTCGATTGGTTCATGTGTTGGACCATCTTCACCAACAGCGATACTGTCATGTGTGAATACATACGTTACTGGCAATTGCATTAATGCTGCAAGGCGAATTGCTGGACGTAAGTAATCAGAGAATACGAAGAACGTACCACCGTAAGTTTTTAAACCACCATGTAGTGCAATACCGTTCATTGCTGCACCCATTGCGAACTCACGTACACCGTACCAAATGTTTTTACCGCTGTAATCATCTCTTGTAAAGTCTTTTTCGTTATTCATGTATGTTTTGTTAGAACCAGCAAGGTCAGCAGATCCACCGAAGAATGATGGTACAGACTCTGCAATTGCATTAATTACAGCACCAGAAGAATTACGAGTTGCTGCTTTTGATCCTAATTCATAAGTTGGTAGGTTTTGCTCCCAACCTTCTGGAAGTTGACCGTTCATTGCTGCTTGGAATTCGTTTGCTAATTCTGGGTATGCTTGTGCATATTCACCTAGCATCGTGTTCCACTCAGCTTGCGCAGTTTCACCAACATCTTGTACTGTTTTACGGAAGTTGTCATATACTTCTTCTGCTACGTGGAAGTCTTGCTCAGCAGTCCAAGCATATGCTTCTTTCGTTAATTTCGTTTCTTCTACACCAAGTGGAGAACCATGTGAAGCTGATTTTCCTGATTTGTTTGGAGAACCGAAACCAATTGTCGTTCTTACTTCAATTAGCGTTGGGCGTTTTTCGTCAGCTTTCGCTTCTTCAATTGCTTTCGCGATTGCTTCAATATCGTTTCCATCCTCAACACGGATTACTTGCCATCCGTATGCTTTGTAACGATCTTCTACACTTTCAGAGAATGAACGATTTAAATCGCCATCTAATGAAATATCGTTTGAATCATAAAGCACAACAAGACGACCTAATTGTAAATGAGCAGCTAATGAAGATGCTTCAGCAGAAACGCCCTCCATTAAATCTCCATCACCACAAATAGCGTATGTATAATGATCTACTACACTATACGCATCACGGTTATATTTAGCAGCTAAATGTCTTTCAGCCATTGCCATACCTACAGCAGTTGCAATACCTTGTCCAAGTGGACCAGTCGTTGCATCTACACCAGCTGTATGACCGTACTCAGGATGTCCTGGAGTTTTGCTTCCCCATTGACGGAAGTTCTTTAAGTCATCCATTGTTACATCATAACCAGATAGGTGAAGTAGGCTGTATAATAACATTGAACCATGACCTGCAGATAATACGAAACGATCACGGTTAAACCACGTTGGGTTATTTGGATTGTGTTTCATAAATTGAGTCCATAATGTATAAGCCATTGGTGCTGCACCCATTGGCATTCCTGGGTGACCAGAGTTTGCTTTTTCAATCGCATCGATGGATAATGTGCGAATCGTGTTGATAGAAAGTTGTTCGATTGAATGTGACATGCTATTCTTCCCTTCGCTTATATTAGTAAACGTTTTATACATTTATATGATAGCTTCCCACGCAAGATTATACAACATGTATCGACAAATATGTTGATATTTTTTTGGTTTTTTATAAAAAAATCAATGTTCCCGGGAATGTATGGGCATTCAATATGACATACTTTTTCATTATTTTTATTTTAAAAAGAAAGGGAATTATCAATACGTTTTTAAAAACACAAAAAGCATCTAACTTCGATGCTTTTCAAATAAGTTAAACAATCCGTCTCCGAATCGAACTTGAAATCCAATCAATTATAATTACCATTAAAATGA
>NZ_JBEUTW010000061.1:0-10556 GCF_040492675.1 Bacillus sp. AP50 | reverse complement strand
AATTTATACAATATTCACCAATTAAATCTCTTTATTTCTCAAACTATATATAAATGACTAATTTTTTCATCTTCTTATGCCTAAGCTTTCAAGTTATTATCTATACTGTTTGATAAGAAAAGAGGTACGGAAATAGAAAGACCTATGAAGCAGCTAGAAATTAAAGATCCCCATGGTATAGAAACTTCTAGTCTACGAAAACTTGAAAAACAAGAGAAAAAAGTCGATTCTCGAACACGACTTGAAGTTGTACCAATTATAATGTAAGGAAAAGTTGGTAAAGAAGCAGCCGAAATTTGTAATATACATCTTCAGTCTGTTTCCAAATATGCGAAGAGTTTTAATGAAGGTGGACTAGAGCTCTTTATTGGATCGTAAAATCGCTCCCTCCAGGACGTAAAAGTTTCCTTAATCAAGGTCATCAAAAACTCCTTAAAGGAAATAATTCTTACTAGTTTATCAAATGATCACGAACTAGGAATAACTCTATCTTGGACTATGCTAATTCTGAAAGTGTATATCCGTCACACCTACGATAGTGAAATAAGTGCAACTGGAATTTTACACATATTATTTCGTTTGAAAATTCAGTAGAATCACCTACCTTATACGCTTGCTAAAACCGCTTTGAAAAAACAGCATTTTTTTCGCATCAACCCCATATAACTTTAAAAAGCTGTTAACCGACAATATAGTACTCTTATATCAGGATGAAATGCATGCCAGTGTGACTATCTTTGGTACCGAGGAGGCACAAACAGGGGAAATCGTACACCGAGTCGCTTCTTCATGTAGAGAAGGAGATTTTTTAACAGTCCTTTAGTATGTATTAAACAAGTATAAAAATAAATTTAATTTTCATAGTTACAGTTGATGTTAAAATTAAGCATTTTAAGGTCGTTCAAGTTTTTATACGAGAACATCGTCATCACCAACACAAGCATCTATCAAAGAAGCGGTACAATCATTTTTTGAAGAAATTTCACAGGTACCTCAATCCGTACTACATAGGCTTGACTTAAGCTAAAGTAAATGTCAAAAATTCAAGTCAATTATATAGTGTACTAACTGTTATTCCCTATGTACATATACTGTCCATGGGTAGCTTTTACAATATTATCTTCCTTTTTCATTAAATTTGTCATAAATAAAGAAATATTGCTTAGTTCTACCCCAGTTTCTGTTTCAATTTCTTTCTTCAATTCCTTCAACGGCATTGCTACCTGGTGTTGTTTCAGTATATCTATAGCTGCATTTCTAAGAATCCATGTTTTTTGGTGATACCCTTTTTTCCTAAACTCATTTTTTTCCGAACTCTCTTGAATCTCCTCATCTAAGTTGTGCATTTGTTCATATTTGGTATCCTCTGCTTTACCTGAATGCCCCACTGTATAAGTAGATAATCTATCCTGGTTGTCCAGTTCCCTTAACCTGTTAAAAATTTCTTTCCTTTCTTCTTGAAACATTTTCCGATTTCTTTCTTCCATTTCAACAAGCTGTTCAAGCCTTACTTTTAAAGCTTCTCTTTCATTAAACATATTAACCTCCTATAAAAAATTTTATATGTTATAGACATTGAATCAATTCTATAACTTTGGAAATGACGTACTAAAGGCTTCTAAGCACAAAAGATGGAGTATCTATCCAAAATTTCCAAATGAATAAGTACCACATAAATTCTAATATTGAAAGAAAACTCCTTATGACTATATTATACGACATGAAATCCTGTTTGACCTACAAGAGATTTAAAACCAATCCAACGATTTGAAGCTATTTTTTCTATTAATGACATTGATACCATCGTCGTTGTGATAACTAAGAAGTTACATTTTTATAAACTAATCGAACTTAACTATATGGCAATAAATTATTCCTTTTTCACTATAATTATAAAGAGGATTCCATTTATATCTAATTTTATCAAATGGTACATCAAGCTGTTATTATTTATTATATTTTTGACAAAAACACCAAACAATTAAATACATTAGCTAAAGGAAATATCGAGATCCTCCTTTAGCTAATGATGTTCTCTATCAAAAGGTATACAAAGTGAAAATCGCAACTACTTAGATTCCTTCCAATACCAATAAAGTTAATTATATCAAAAATAAACTCGACAGCTATGTTTAGAATAATTCTATTTTTCCCGTTTTCATTACTTATTTTATGGATACAAATAAATTCTTTTTTTCTTTTTTAGTGTACTTAAAAAGCTTCGTGTCAGTGTAAAATTATGTGCACCTGTTCCACATTTTTCATGAACATACTGTGACATAACTTTATCTACACTCAACGCATATAACCATTATGTTCTTTTCACTTTCGGTTTATCTAGTCCATGGAATGAAAGTGGTTTATGACTGTTTGTAGAGTTTTTAATGTAAAATTCAAAAGCCGAAGCACGATTTGAAACAACTTGAAGTTATGGGGGAGATATTCAATTGTTTTTTCTTGTGATTTGAATAGGTAATATACTTCATTAGGCCTTTGATTATAAACTTCTAAAAATTATTTGTGGTTCACACACTTTCCCTCCTACTTTTTATATTTTCAGTGTTAACAAGAATTTGTGCAGGTAAACTTAAAAATCAATATAGCTCTTAGAAGATATAGAACACCAGTTAGAGTATCAAAAGTTTAGAAAACTATATTTAAGTGCCTACCGCTCTGGAATGTGTAAATGCTTATCTCACGCAATTATTTCAATTGAACAATGTTCATTATTGAACGGGAAAATACACCAAATTTTACTTTTAACTAGTGACGTTAATTTACAATGTTTCAAAGTTAGCTGCCAACTGAATTAACACTATCTTAAATCAACACCAAGTGACTGAGGCATAAAAACTTCAACAGAACCTAAATTCTGAGAGGATGTGCTTTTAGAAAATGAATTTTCCCGAAATATTAAATTCACTCTTTAAAATATTACGACATTTTCGTATACTAATTATTGTAAAAAAAATATTATCAGAGGGGTGAAATTTTGCACGTAGGGCAAAACATTAAATTTCATCGTACAAAAATGTCTCTTACTCAAGAAGAATTAGCATCAGGATTAATTTCCATTTCCTACTTATCTAAAATTGAGAATGGCCAGATTACTGCTAGCTCTGATATTATAGAAGAATTGTTTAACAGGCTAAATATTACGGAGGATGTTCAGCACGACCAAAAGCTGTGTGAGGAGATTCGTTTGTGGTATCAGCAAATAGTCGATAGAGATATAGAAAAATCTGCTGAAACCTATAATAACCTCTCAAAAAAAATTACAATTAAAAGCTCTTTTGAACCATACTCTCTATTTCAGCTTGTCAATATTAGATTTCTTCTAACTTTAGGAAAGCTTCAAGAAGCTAAAAATCTTTTCAAGAAAATTTCAGGAATTTCAAATAATTTTTCAAAAGAAATGTCTTTCTATTATTTCAAATTTAAAGGTAACTATGAATATATGAACAATGAGTTTGAAAACGCTTTTGATTCTTATAAAGAAGCTGAATCCCTTTTTAACAGTGATACACCTTCTCTTGAAAAAGCAGATGTTCTTTATTCATTAGGGCTTACTGCAACTAAAATTGAAAAACACTTTCAGGCAATCGTTTTTACCAATCAAGCACTTGACATATTCAGAGAGATTTATAATCTAGACCGTAGCAGCGAATGTCACCTACTTTTGGGTATTCTTTATCAGCGGATGGAACAATTTGATGAAGCTGAGACAAATTTCAACTGGGCAAACATACTTGCAAAGAAGATCAGGAACGAAGAGGCTTTGGGCATTATCGAACATAATATAGGGCATTTTTATTATCTAAGAGGCGATAAAACCAAAGCATTAGATCATTACAAAAAGAGTTTGGATCTTAAACAGGAACATAATTACGATGGAAAATTAATAACTATATTATGTATCATAAAAGCACTGTATAACAAAAAAGAAAATAGACAATTACTTTTATGGATACAAAAGGCAGAAATATTAGAAAGGAAAACAAAAAATCTAGAGTTAAAACACGAGTATAAACTACTTAAGCATTTACACAACAAAGAATTTGAAGAATTTGTATATTACGCAAAAAAAATTGCACTTCCTTATTTTGAAAAGAACAGCTTGTACCGTAATGCCATCTACTACTCAGAACTATTAGCAGAATATTTTAAGAAAAACCAAAAATATAAGCAGTCTGCTCATTATTTTGAGTACTGTAAAGAAATTCTAAAAAAAATTAAAAAGTAAGGGTTTTTATCATAAAAATACTTACTTGCTTTTTCCGTGATTATCCTAATTTTTGTTTGCTCTACGCAAGGAGTTTCCTCACCCCTTAACATTAACATAGTATAAAATAGAACTAGAATAAATTAATCGTAAGAGAAAACTGTTGTGAAATTCTCGATAGCCTTCTCTTACAATTAATTAAGTAGTTTTGATAACATTTACTAAGAAGACCGAAACGTTTGGAAGGGATAACCCTTCCTCCAAATTTTCATAATCGCACAATATACAATAGGTTGTATGTAATAGGGCGAAAAACCGGAATCATGTAACTCTCAAATGGTTTAGCAGTCACAAATTCCCCATAAATTTCTCTAATTCCTAATAATATCCCCCTGTCCTTACAAATGATATGGGGTGTCAAATCTGCAGGATTGCCCCCTAGTTTGTAGCCATGAAAAACTCTATATAGATTTTACTTAAAATTAATCAAGTTACCGATGCTAATCTTGCAATTGGAATTGGAATGGATATAGCTAAACGAACTCATTACGCTAATCATCATTGATGAGCCAGGTCTTGTGCTACAAAAAGCATTTCCTGTTTCTTATGCAAGAAGGAATTGGACTGTTCTATCGGCGTATATTGGCAACTATGAAGGAATTTGACAAGACAGAAGTAATGATTGGAATCATTAACATTTTTTTAAGGATACAGATATCTTCTAAGAAATTTCGGGTGAAATTGTTCTCTATCTTTTTTACTTCCACCCGATGAGTAATTGCCCCTTCCCCCTTGAGATTAATAAATTCATTGATCCTTTCAATTGTAGAAAGGAGAAAACTATCTAGATTTCTGATTCGAGGTTTAAAATGAAAACCAAACATTCTTAATATACAGAAAATACCTTAGGTATAACTTACTGTACCTTCGGAAATCATAGTTATCTTCCTTTCATCATAAATCCTCACTTCCTTAGATTTTTTCTCCATGTTGTATATTTTGCTTTGCATTTTGTTGGAATTTATCTACTTTGAGTTGGATGAACAAAACTCCAAACAGTGTGACTCCCCCACCTATAACGGTAAGTAAAGTCGGTACCTCTCCAAGCCATATCCATGCAATAACAAATGCAAGAGCCGGTGTTAGGTAAAGAGAACTTGTAGCTTCCGAAGCACCAACACGTGATGTAACGTACGCTAATGCAAGGTAAGGAATAACCGTAGGGAAGAGACCTAAGTAAACAATGCTAAGTGTTGATTCTATAGATGATTTCATCATTTCACTCGTTAGTCCTGGGAGAAAAAAAAGCATAAAAAATGTCCCTGCCCAAATCGTATAGGTTGTAAATGCAAAAAATCCATACTTTTTTAAATAACGTGTTTGAAAAACAAAATATACACTTTCTGAAAAGGATGCTAAAAGAATAAACAAAATCCCACTAGTAATTTCAACATCTCCCTCTGTAGCAAATGAAATCAAAGCTACTCCCAAAAAACTTATAACAGATCCAGTCCATCTCGATAATCCAAACCGTTCACGCAGAAACCAAACAGCTAAAAGAGCCGAAAAAATAGGAGTTGTTGAAACAAGAAGACTCGCAACACCTGCACTCACTGTTTTCTCTCCAATGTTTAAAGCTGTATGGTAGACAGTAAAACCTAAAAAACCTAACAATAAAATAGCAGGAATATCCTTTAATTGTGGTAATCGCATACGAATGATTATAGCAATAAATACAAGCAATGCAGAGCCAATTAGTAATCGAAAAAGAGCAAGATGTTCAGGTGTATAGGATTCTAATCCAACCCGTATTCCTGGAAAAGCTGAAGCCCATAGAAAAATAGTAAGACCATAAGCCACTATAACACGAAAATCCCATTTGATTTCCATCTCATCACTTCCTCTTATAGAATTAGAAAGCAGCCAATATCTTTTCTACTTCGTTAATATTTCTCATCTTAATAAATACTTAGTAATATGTCTCCAACCAGTTGAACAATTACTAACTCAACCACTTTGAATCGAAAACAATATGAAAGGAGAGTTTTTAGTGAGTAGTATCGTTTGTGAACACACCAAAATTTTCTTTAATATTAATAATTTTCTAATTCTCAAAAAAACGCCTACGGAGAATAACCAATTAGAAGTAAAATTCCGAACCGGTGAAAATTAGCCGAGTCGTTTAAAGTAAACCGAAGTACTGTCATCACTGCTTTAGAAGAATTAATAGCAAATGGAGTGATTGAGGGGAAAATGAGAACAAGGATGTAACTCGTCACATATAGGAAGCGCATAGAATAAAGACCAGATTAAACTAGCTATCTACATCTGGAAAAAATAATCTATTCAGTATAGAAAAGACAAAATGAAGTCGTACAGACTTTACTACTGCAGATTGCTATAATCAAGAAATATAAGTGAGTAGGCTATCCTCACAGCCACTTTGTAAAATATGGAAATGTTAATAAAAAATGCTGTTACAAGAAAAAGCATCCCTTTCTCAACAAGCAAAGGACCGTCAAAAATGACAGTCCTTTTCAAGATTAAGGAATGTTTTTACCTTGTTTTCTGAAATTTATAGGTTAGTTCTTCATTAACTACCTTAAGCAATTTTTTTTCATTTTCATAGATAAAAAAATGATCTCCTGGAAAAAGGTGCATATTAAAATGGTTTGTCGTAAGTTCTTTCCAATGTTTCAATTCCTCTGTTTTGATTGACGGATCATCTATACCACCAAAGACTGTTATTGGACAACTTAACATGCTTGATTTTTCATATTGATAATTATCGACAAGTTCAAAATCAGCTCTTAGAATCGGTAAAAACAGGTCCATTATCTCATGATTATCCAATACTTCTTCTGGTGTACCATTCATTTTTCTAAGTTCCTCGATAAATTCTTTTTTCGGAAGATTATATGTAGGTGTCTCCCTTTTAGACACTTGAGGAGAACTTTTCCCTGATAAAAATAGCCTTATAGGCATCTGCCATGAACGTTTTTTCATTTCTATAGCCAATTCGTAACTTATTAAAGCCCCCATACTATGACCAAAGAAAGCGTACGGTATAGGGCTGTTAAGAACAGGCTCCAATTCATCTGCAAGGAAAGAGATTAACGTTGGCAGAGACCGAATAGGCTCTTCTGCTAGTCGATTTTCTCTTCCTGGAAGCTGTACCGGGCAAACTTCTACTTCTTCAGCAAGAATTTGATTCCATTGGCGGTAAGCCAATGCACTACCTCCTGCATAGGGAAAACATAAGAGCCGGACCAAAGGTTTTTTTTGAGGTTTATAATAATAAAAACTATTTTTATTGATACTCAAGCTGACTCCTCCTTTTTTATTTTTCTAACCTTGAATTTTATTATATTTTTACTTATTCATTTATACTGACATAGCTTTTCGACATCTGCCCGCTTAATAAGTCTGAGGCATCAAGAAAGTTTAGGGATTCAGGGAAGGGCAGTTTATCTGTACAAACCGCTAAACTATATCCCTTATCCAAATAAAAATCTTTACAATACCAAGAAGTGATAAAGTTCCCACCCAACGGGTAAACTTGATAACTGTCAGAAGCTGGTATAGGAACAAACTCCACTTTTTCCAAAGGATAGGATAATCCTGTTCCTAATGCTTTCACAAATGATTCTTTTCGAGACCATAAACTAAAAAAAGTAGGGATGGAATCTTCCTTGTTACCAGTAAGTACTTCTAACTCAGTTCTTGTAAGAACACTCTTAAATAAATTTATATCAATCTCCTCAATCTTCTCCGTATCTACTCCTATTCTCCCAGCCGAGGTGATGGCACATACTACCCATTCGCCAGAATGGGTAAGGTTAAAATCACCTTTCCATTCAGCTGGTTCTTTAAGAAAAGGCCGTCCATTTTCAAGACGCTCAACAATCAGTTCCTCCTCTGGCATTTGAAGAGCAGTAGCAAGAGCATAGCGGGCTAGAAGTACTGCTAGAAGCGCCCTCATTTTGTCTTCATTTTTTTTAAATTTAAGGATTCTTACCTTGTCTGCCAGATGAATAGTCTCTAATATTCCATCAATTTCTATACTATCCCAACTTACCGAGTTTCTGACTGCATATAATGTAATCATGTTCATCACCCACTCTCTAGATTGCCTATGCATTTTAAAACTGCATAGGCATCTTGTTTCACTAGTTCACAACCTTAATTTTTTCTTTGATCCAATTACCTATCTCTTCTACTATATACTCAGGAACATTACCAGGAAGCAGATACTCTTCCATAGTTCCAGGTCCTTCTCCCTCTACGTAAGCGTGATTTAACTTTTTATAATAGCTAAATACTGCATTCCTATTCTCCGACAAAACTTCCTTCCATTTTTCGAAATCATCTTCTGTTATATTAATATCCCTTCCTCCCTGAAGTACTAAGAACGGAAAATCTTTTAGTATCGAGGACTGGCTAGGAATATAATCTTTTAAACTATGCCACCATTTAACACTCGGAGCTAAGCGAAACTTTTTCGGGTTAATTTTATCGATAGGAAGATATTGAATCATCCTCAGTTGCTCTCTGCACAGTTTCAATTCTTCGGAAGATAAACCAGGTAAGTCTGTTTTATTCAGAAGCATCTCAACTGCAGAAACCTGGGGATTTGGAGCAGATAGCACAACTCCCCCTGCTATCCCTTCCATTTCTTTTCTATCCAAGATATCAGGAAGCATCCATCCTCCCCGACAGTGTCCGACCAGGAAAATGTCATCTACTTCTATTTTGTCTGTTTCCCTTAGAAACTTTACTGCCTGAACTGCATCTTCAGTAAATTCATCCGATACAGTATAGTCTTTAAAAAACTTAAAACGTTTGTTCGTTCGTTTTTCATAACGTAAAACAGCTATATTCTGGCTTGCCAGCCCCAGGGCAATATCTTTAAACGGCTTAAGTGCATATAAGCGCGAATCACGGTCTACCTCGCCGTCTCCAGGAATTAGGATTACTACAGGAATTGGACCTTTCTTCTTTGGTATTGTCAATGTAGCCGGAATTTTTATATCCCCTGAGCCTATAAGAACCTCTTGTTCGGTATATAATTCTGGCTTAACATAAGCTGGAATCTTATAAGACGGTTCAAAATTAGCAGTTCCTATTCCTTTTATCTCAGATCCAATCGGATCCTGAACGGTAAAGCTGTATTGTTCGGTATTCATTCTATTCCGTATGCTATCAGCTAACTCCTTCAAGATTGGGTATAGAAAAAGATCATTTAAGGTAAGCTTTATATTCAGTTCCTGCTGTAACCTTGAAACAAAGATTATGCCTTTCAGTGACTGTCCTCCCAATTCAAAGAAATTATCATTAATACCTATATTGGGAACATCAAGAATTTCTTCCCATAAATCCGATAATTTTTGTTCTATAGGATCAGAAAAAGAAAAAGTATACTTTCCGACCCTTCTTTGTTTAGGACTTGGGAGTCTATTCTTATCTATTTTTCCATTGCTAGTAAAAGGGAAAGAGTCTAGCTGCAGGAAGTGTTCTGGAATCATAAATTCCGGAAGCTTACTTGCCAGATAACGTCGCAGTTCACCTGCCTCCAATTCGCCGCTCAGAACAACATACGCACAGAGACTAGTATTTCCTTTTGTATCTTCTCGGCAGATAACTTTTACATCTTTTACATCAGGAAAATTCAACAAGGTAGCCTCTATCTCTCCAATCTCAATTCTATAACCGCGAATTTTCACTTGTTCATCCTGTCTGCCTAAATATTCAATTCGTCCATCTGGAAGCCATCTTGCCTGATCACCTGTACAATATATTCTCGCTCCTGGTAGTAGTGGATGATCAATAAAACGTTCCGCCGTTAGTGAAGGCTGATTTAAATATCCTCTTGCAAGTCCTTCACCTCCTATACAAAGTTCACCAGGGACACCAATAGGCTGCAATTGGCCTAATGGATTTATAATATAAACCTTTTTGTTATTTATAGGACGTCCGATACTTACTTTTTCCTCTACTTCATCAGAGAGTGTAGTACAAACCGTAGCTTCGGTGGGACCATAAGCATTTATAAATCGGCGATTATAGCCCCATTGGGCAATCAGTTCTTTCGAGCAAGGTTCTCCAGCTGTTACCAATGTAGTAAGGCTCGGCAATTCACTTTGCGGAAGCGCCCTTAAGTAAGATGGAGGCACTGTAAGAGTGCTGATGGATTTCATTTCCAGATATCGAACAAATTCTTCACCAGACAACAGTTGTTCTTTGCTACAAATAAATAGGGTAGCACCAACCAATAATGTGTGAAAAATCTCTTCAACTGATGCATCAAAGCTACAAGAAGCAAACTGAAGGACCC
>NZ_JBEUTW010000060.1:0-19847 GCF_040492675.1 Bacillus sp. AP50 | reverse complement strand
GCTATACGCTTGGCTCATTAGCATGACGAAAATAGAGTTAATGTCTCTATTTTTAGGGTATGTATTCATCTTTTCCAACTTAAATCGCATTCAATAACAGTCTATTTTAGAAATATGTCTATTTTCGATTAGTATAGAATTATTTAGTATCGTTTCGATTGTATTATTAAACGAATTATTTCTACGGATTCATTCATTTACATTAATGAAATTTTGGAATATTATATTGCAAGCAATATGTACTTACATTGTGTTTGTTGTGTTGAAAGAAATAGTCGGAAAGCAGACAGTTTTTCAGGATAATAGAAAATGGGAGTGAATGAAAAGGAGCCGTTTGGTTCCTTTTTTGAATCTGTTGTAAAAATAATTGAAAATTATAGTATCTGTTATATAATAGTTAAAAATTGTATTTTAAACGAAATGAGATGATAACATGGCCATATTGTTGGCACTTATCCCAATTATGATGATTTTCATTTGTTTATTTTTATTTAAACAAACGTCATTAAGGTCCTCGTTAATTTCTTATGCTGTGTCTGTTGGAATCGTTTTACTCTCGCCAATGTTTCAATTAGGGATAAGTGAAACTGTGCACGCAACGATTAAAGGATGGTTAATTTGTTTTATTGTCGGGTACGTTTTATTTTTCGGTAT
The DNA here is from genome assembly GCF_040492675.1 of Bacillus sp. AP50. Classification (NCBI taxonomy): domain Bacteria; kingdom Bacillati; phylum Bacillota; class Bacilli; order Caryophanales; family Bacillaceae; genus Bacillus; species Bacillus sp. AP50. The sequence continues at coordinate 19,193 of NZ_JBEUTW010000060.1, read as the reverse complement.
TTTTTTATTTCACCTCATGAATAAAATGGGGTACATCGATCAAGTAGCACGTTTTCTAGAAGCAGTTACTCAGGATCGCTTATTACAAATGCTGCTTATGTGTTTTGGCATTTGCCCGCTTATTGAATCAGTAAGTGGATTCGGTATTGGCTTCATGGTTGCAGCACCTATTTTTCTTTCACTAGGATATAAACCATTTCAAGCTGTACTACTCTCATTCATCGGCTTACTAGCTAGTTCATGGGGCGCAATGGCAACTGGTACGATTATCGGTTCGCAGCTAATAAATATGCCTCTTACAACACTTGGCACAAATACAGCGCTATTAAGTATTCCGATGTTTGCTTACTTCGTTATTCTTTCTTTACACGTTGTTGGCGGCTGGCAAGCGGTTATAGAAAAGTGGAAAGAAGGAGTAGGGTTCTTTCTATTATTTTCTCTCGGAATCTATCTTTCTAATGCGTACGTAAGTGTTGAACTAGCCGGGATATTAAGTTCTATCGTTACGATTACCTTTGGCTTTTTTATCATTAAATTAAAAGGAAAAAGTGGGCAAAATCTTATAACAGAACATGCGGCTGCAACGGAGAGAGAAGTATCCATTATAAAAATTATTAGCCCTTATATATTTCTAACAGTTTGTATTTTACTTTCTCGCCTCGTTCCAGCATTACATGATTTGTTCAGATCATATGCGGTTCTTGATTTGAAATCATACTCTTACAAACTAGAGTTACTATATTCACCAGGATTTTGGCTCGGTATGACTTGCTTATTTACTATTATTTTCTTCCGCATCCCGTCTAATATTATTAAACAATCACTCTCACAAACGATTAAACAATGGATTCCATTTGCTATTACGACGACAATGTTTATCGCCATTTCAGAACTAATGGGTGCATCTGGCATGCATTCATTACTCGCAAAGACAGCTGGTGAAACATTTGGAACCTTTTTCGTTTTCGTTGCTCCATTTATTGGCGCTATTGGTGGATTTTTAACAGGTAGTAACGCAGGATCAAATGCAATGTTTATAAAACTACAAATGCAAACCGCACAAAACGTAGCACTCCCGTGGCAATATGTCACAACACTTCAAAACACCGCATCATCAGTAGCGACAATTGCTTGTCCATCACGGATTACACTAGGTGCTTACTTATGTAATATCCCTTACCGTGAAAATGAACTATTAAAGAAGACGACGTTAATGATCTTTGGTGCGGTTTTGCTTGTAGTGGTAGAAGTTATTGTTTGGTATATGTTGAGAAATTAAAAATCCTCCTAACATAGGAGGATTTTTTTTATGAGTGGATAATGATTTAAATATGAATAGCTTCTACTAAATGAATAGGAGATGAAATGTATGCCCCTAAAAAACTACGGTGTGTTAAAAGGTACAGTTATACAATCAAAGATTGGAAAAGGGAAAACACCTCATTATCAAGTTCATTTACAGGGCGAGACAGGAGTAAATTATCGTATTGCAATTAACGTAAAATCGCAAAGCTATCCGTCAGAAGTTTTATATTTTGCGAGTAACAATATTAAGTCAGAGGCGATTCATATTTTACCGACATTACCATTCGGTTTTACAGAAATAAAAAACAATGAACCGAAAGTAGCTTTAGATTATGTAAGAGGAAATCTATTTGACTCAAATCAAATGATTCCTTTGCCTCCCGAAAAAGCAGGAGCAGATAATGATTTAAATGAAAAAATAGAACGTTATATAAAACGAGCAATAGAAGAAAAAGCAATTATTTACGCGTTTGGTGAAAGATGGGGACCAGAAGAAAATACACCAGATTCCTATTTTCATTTCAAACCAGGAAACGGTATACATGATATTCATATGAATCAAGGGAATGTAGAAAAATGGCAAGGTGATGATGGCATATGGCAAGATGGAGGAATACTCATTCACTTTGAAAAGGAAGAAGAATGGATCGGTATCTTTCTTGCCTTCCAATCACAGTCATGGTGTACCGATGAAGAGGGGCATGCTCGTGTGCCTGTTGAGCATTGTGATTATAAGGGGAATAATTAATAAGAAGAGGGCGTTCAAAAAGAACGCCCTCTTCTTATTTTATAAAACGAAAAACTAACGAGTGTAGAAAGACAAGAGAACAGCAGTGCCACACTAGAAAACGCAATGAGATACATATTATATTTCATAACCTGTCCAATTAGCTGATTACTGTCGTATTGAAACAGTCCTGCTATTATGTTGAATAAAAATAACACGATAAACATGACGATAACACCGTCTATTGATCCTTTAATATCTGGTTTACTTAAAGCGATATGTGCGGAAATGCAAATGGCGATAAATAAAAATAACCAAAAGGAAGGATTCAATAAATTGCCGATTGTAAATAAGCTTTTCAATAATACAAACGTCGACAAGAGCATGTTTTGAATCATTTCTACATTAATAGAAGTAGAAGCAATCGTTTTTTCGAGAGTTGTATTAAATAAAAAATATGATTCTGGTACGAAATAGCGCATTAAAAGGATTAATGCAGTAATACCAGAAATAATAGGCCCAATGCCGATGAAGAAATTCCCAATCCGTTGATACACACTTTTTTGATTGTATTGATGTTGTACGTAACCTAAAGCCCCTTGACTTGTATCTGTCGGGAAGAACTGCGTTGCTACAATCTTATGACGGAACAGCACGCACATAATGGCATGTCCAAGTTCGTGAATAGGAACACCGATCCAAGCCGTTAATAGGAATCCTTTTCGTCCAAAAGCTCTCGACCAATACATCCGTGTGAGAGATTCTAAATAGCCTAATAGAAATCCAATTACAATGATAACGCCAATTAAAGATAATAATTGGATTACGCTTGTAAGGAGTATTTGAAAAATTGAGTTTACCAATTCCATTGCCAGTCATCCAATCTGTTAAAAATATTATTTATTCTGTTTCATAATAGCATTTTTTTTCAAGATTACTAGCACATATATTTTCTTTCGGAAGAAGGATTTCAGAATCTTTTTCTTGTAGTCATGTTTTATGTACAAATTCATATATTGAATTTGTAACACCCTATACGGTATATCCTTAAGGAGGGATAAGAGAATGAAATGTCCGTCATGTCATACAGAAAATGCAGCGGAGGCAAAATTTTGCGGGAATTGTGGACATTCGTTAACGGAAGAAGTAGTGGCAAGTAGTGGCCAAGAAGAAGGGCCGGAACAAGCACGTGCGGCACAAGCAAAGGAAGCTCGGCAAAATGAAACGGTAGAGCAAGCGAAGCGGTTTGCGAGCGGCTATTTTCAATTTTTTAAACATGCATTACAAGCACCGACAGCGATTATGCAAAGCGGCGCTATTGAAGTACGAAATGGAATTGTAAGTCTTGTTCTTATTTGTTTTTTAGGAGCATGTATTTTTTATAGAATGATGAGTGCAGCATCAGCAGTTACGAGAACATTTGCACCAGATATATCTACTCCCACGTTTTTTGTAGAATCTATAACGGTCTTTTTCTTTTTATTAATTTTAACTTTATTTGTCGGATTTATTATTTTTGTAAGTGGTAAGATGATGAAATCATCTTTTTCGTTTCTTGAAGTATTCGGTATATGGGGAACGATAGCGACGCCGGCTATTGTCATATTAGTCCTTTCTTTTCTTTTTAGTTTCTTATTAATCTTTTTCTTACCGATATTATTATCCGTAGCTGCAACTTATATAGGGATTAGTATAACTGTAGCCGTATTAAAGCTAGACAATGGCGGATTAGATCTCGTTTACACACTTATTATTGCAAATGTTTTAATTGGAATTGCAACATTCATTGTACTTTGGTCTTACATTAGCACGATAATTCAAGCCTTAACACAGGGAATAACTGGCTTCTAATGAAAAGGTGGTTGACTGGATGAATGTATGTACAAAGTGCGGAGTTCAGTTTGAAGATGGTGTGCAGTTTTGTCAAAACTGCGGGACGAAGAGGGGACGTTCTGTAGTAAAGAAGAACATGAGCGGTGGTGTAAAAGTTGGCATTACACTGTTAGCGCTATTTGTTATAGCGATTATTGGATTGTATTTGTACGGATTGTCGTATTATACGCAGGTGGCACAAGTAGACCGGATGATTACGATTTTACAAGAGAGGGACGGAGAGAAATTAGCTGAGATCGTTACGGCAGATGATCCATCGGTTATGATAACGAGAGAGAGCGTAACGCCTCTATTTTCATATATAAAAGAAAATCCATCTTACGTGAATGAATTAAAAGAATATTTGAGACAAGGTGAAAAACAACGGGACGGAATAGAAAGAGCTGATTTTTCATTAACGAAAGACGGAAAGTATTTCTTTATATTTGATCGATATAAATTGAAAGCGAAGACGTACTATGCAACTTTGCTTTCAAATGAAAAAGACGTATCGTTAAAAATGAACGGAAAAGAAATTGATAAGACAGATGACAAAAAGTTTGAGAAGCAATATGGGCCATTTCTTCCGGGAAATCAAGTGTTTCAATCAGAATATAAAAATGACTACGTAAAACTATCGCGTGAGGAAAAGGTTGTACTTATGAAACAAAGCCAAAATAACGTAACGGTAGATTTAACGTTGCAAGGTCAATATATTACAGTTCAAACGAACGCGCCTGGTGCAACATTGTACGTAAATCAAAAACCAGTTACAGCGCTCGCAGGAGAAGAAATTACATGGGGGCCTGTAGCGACTGATGGAAGCGCGAAAATTTATTTAGAACGAAATGGAGAAAATGGACGGGAAACGACAAAAGTAGAGACGGTAACGGCACTTTCGTCTTATAATCTTCCATTTCAAAAGAAAAGTACAGAAAAACCAGTTGTTTATAATGTTACTCCAACGCCCGCGACTGAGTATGTATATAATGGTTTCATCTTTCCTGATAGTGATATTCGAAAATTAACGAGCACAGATTTAACATATTTATCGAAAGAACAGTTGAAAATTGCTAGAAATGAAATATATGCAAGGCATGGACATATTTTTCAAACGAAAGATATGCAAGCGTATTTTGCAAAACAGTCTTGGTATAGAGAAAATCCTTATTTTACAGGAAAGTTAACAGATATCGAAACTTATAATATTGAACTAATTAAATCAAGAGAATAGAGCGCGGGAAAAAGGTACAGTGTATATTACTGTACCTTTTCTATCGTTATTTGGCTGGACGAGGTTCCCTAGAGAAAAAGATATGAAAGAGAAATGTGACTTTACTTGCCCCTCCTGATGTACTGGCTTGCACATGAGATAAAGAACTAGACGTTAAAGCAGCTTCGGAATGAGGAGGGACGATTATTTTAAGCGTATCATCTGATTCTGATGATGCAGTAACTGTTATTGTATCGTCAGAAAAATTTATAATTTTAACAGTACCGACTGGAAAGATGGCCTTGCGAGTGTGTGATGCAGAAGCGAAGCGGGTAGCTTTCCAAATAGTTTGTGAGAAAGTGTCATTGTCAGATAACCAAGCACGAGCACTGTATAAAGTTACACTAACGGTAAACTCCTGTTCAAGCGGGAGGGCGGGTTTCGGTTCTATCGGTTCCTCTGGAAGCTGGACGAGAAGGCCGGCGCACATGTATGTTTCACCTACTTTCAATAGCTACTGTTATAGCATATTAAACATGTTGTATATAAGACACGACGGTTACCTATTCAAGCATAGGTTTGTGCACCAAATTTGAAGATGAAATTCTCTTTCTTTACAATGGAAGTAGGTGTTATTTCTATAAAATATGGAAAACGTAAAGAGTATGTAAAAAAGAAGGAGTGGTAAAGTGAACTATGTCATTATTGGCGGAGATGCAGCTGGTATGAGTGCAGCTATGCAAATTGTTAGAAACGATGAAAATGCAAATGTTGTAACTTTAGAAAAAGGTGAAATTTATTCATACGCTCAGTGTGGATTACCGTATGTCATTAGTGGTGCTATCGCTTCAACTGAAAAGTTAATCGCGCGCAACGTAAAGACGTTTCGTGAGAAATATGGAATTGATGCGAAAGTGCGTCATGAAGTAACGAAAGTAGATACGGAAAAGAAAATGGTGTACGCAGAGCATACGAAGACGAAGGATGTCTTTGAATTTCCATATGATCGATTATTAATTGCGACTGGAGTGCGTCCTGTTATGCCAGAATGGGAAGGACGGGAATTACAAGGCGTTCATCTTTTAAAAACAATTCCTGATGCTGAGCGCATATTAAAAACGTTAGAAACGAATAAAGTTGAAGATGTAACGATTATTGGCGGTGGTGCAATCGGACTAGAGATGGCAGAAACATTCGTCGAACTTGGTAAGAAAGTAAGAATGATTGAGCGAAATGATCATATCGGTACGATTTATGATGCAGATATGGCTGAATATATACATAAAGAAGCAGATAAACACAATATTGAAATTTTAACGAATGAAAATGTAAAAGCATTTAAAGGAAATGAACGAGTAGAAGCAATCGAAACGGATAAAGGTACGTATAAAGCAGATCTTGTTTTAGTGTCGGTTGGAGTGAAGCCGAATACTGATTTTCTTGAAGGGACAAATATACGTAAGAATCATAAAGGAGCAATCGAAGTAAATGCATATATGCAAACGAATGTGCAAGACGTATATGCAGCCGGTGATTGCGCAACACATTACCACGTTATAAAGGAAATTCATGATCATATCCCGCTCGGAACGACAGCCAATAAGCAAGGGCGACTTGCTGGACTGAATATGCTTGATAAACGAAGAGCTTTTAAAGGTACGTTAGGCACAGGCATTATTAAATTTATGGATTTGACACTCGCAAGAACAGGCTTAAATGAAAAAGAAGCGAAAGGGCTACACATTCCGTATAAAACGGTCAAAGTAGATTCTACAAATATGGCGGGCTATTATCCAAATGCAAAACCACTTTACTTGAAATTACTATATCGCTCCGATACGAAACAATTATTGGGCGGGCAAGTAATTGGAGAAGAAGGCGTAGATAAACGTATTGATGTGATTGCGATGGCGCTTTTCAATAAAATGAGCATTCATGATTTAGAAGACGTCGACTTAAGTTATGCACCACCATATAACAGCGTGTGGGACCCAATTCAACAAGCGGCAAGGAGAGCAGAATAGCACTTTTTAAAGTGCTATTTTTTTGTTAAAGGGGAATTATCATTTTTGTCGAATGAAGAGGATCAGGAAATAGTTACATATGAGGAAGGGGAGTTTTTTTATGATTGTAGCACTTCAAAAAGTTCAAGAATCAGAAAAAGAAATATTACGTAATTTGTACGCATTATATCTTCATGATCTTTCTAAGTTCACTATGAATATAACTATCGGAGCCAATGGTTTTTTTGGATACAAAGATTTGCATATGTTTTGGAAAAATGACGGAATCACGCCGTATTTTATAAAAGTTGATCATAGTATTGTAGGATTCTTATTACTACTGGAACGTCCGTTTTTGAAGAAGGAAAATGATTTTGGTATTAATGATATTTTCATATTGAATCAATATAAAGGAAAAGGAATAGGTAAACAAGCTGTTGAGAATTTACTAGAAGAGAAAAGAGGACAATATTTCGTTATCGAACTTCTAAAAAATGTACCAGCAGTGTCGTTTTGGAAGAAAGTATATAAAAAACTGAACATAGAATTTGATGAGAGAGAGCAGTTAATTGATGATGAAGAATGTCTCGTTCAAACGTTTAAAATTTAATGAAATTGGTTTTCCTTTTATATTACTTTGAAATTTAACTTTATCCCGCTATTTGCGGACAGTAAGACCCCACTGATTAAAGTTTCACTTTATTTTGAATATACCGTTTCCCCTTGAAAACATATTACGTATCGCTTATATTTTCATATAGTATTTATTTTTTAAACGAAGCAATGAACGAACCAGGGGGCGCAGTATGGCAATTAACATGAAAACAATCGAAGAATGGATTGCTGAATCAAATGCAAGACATGAAGAAGACTTTGGACACGTTGTGGAAGAAATGAAAGAAGTATGTGTCGGACTTGATAACGCGACATTAATTTATACGAAAAATGTATTTTGTTTCGGTAAAAAAGTAGAAGTCTTTTTCTTCTTCCAAGACCATGTCGTGATTGGACAAGAAAAAGACGAATATGTTGAGATTGAAAAATTAAAGTATGATGCCATTACAAATAGTAACTTAAAAACAAATGACAAAAATACTACGTTAGAATTAAAGTTTGCTAACGGACAATCTATCAATTTAGATAGTTTAAATGATAACTACGGTACGAAAAATTGGTTATTTGCTAGACAAATTAAGAGTATTTTTAAGTTAATCTAGTGAAAAAGCAGACCCTTTGAGGTCTGCTTTTTATTTAATTCCTATTACGCAAAGACAACCTCTTTCTTCGTAACATTGTACACTTGTAAATCCTGTTTTATAAAAGAGATTTATTAGTTCTTCGGTCGTGTTAAAATTCTTCATATGATATTGAATTTTGAAAGTTTCAGCCACTAATAAAAAGGAGCCGTCCGGTTTTAAGACGCGAAATACTTCTTTTATATCTTGTTCAACATCAGGCCAAAAATAATGAGTTTGAAAGGCGGTAATGAGATCGAAGAAGTTCGTATGATGTGGAATAGAAGAAACGCTTGCTTGTTGAACAATTACTTTTTGTTTTTGAACATCTTTTGCATTCGTCTGTATAGAATTTTTCACAGCTTGATCGGAGTAATCAATTCCATATATTTCCCCAAGTGGAGTTCGTTTTGAAAGAGTGTGTATGGTTTTGCCTCCACCACAGCCGATGTCTAATACGACTGCATCTGTCTTTATATGTACTTTCTGCAATGCCCAATTTATTAATCTCGTATGTGCAGCGTTCATAATACAAAGCATGGAGGAACCAATTGTTCCGCTAGGATTTTTTGCTTGCTGAATTAACCGTTGTAAAATGCTCAAGTTAAATTCTCCTTTTATGTAAGAATATATACTCATTTCGCTTTTTATAAATTAAATCCTTTAAAAAAAGCACGCCGATAGACGGCGTACTTCTAACAATGCAAAGCCCCTTTTAACCAATTCCGCGCCCGATATGCCCCAACTGGAACTTGAATAAGAGATGTTTCATTCCCAGCATCTATTCCGTACAATTGATCACATGCATTTGTATCAAAACTAAGTAAAGGATGCCCGCCCATCCCCATAGCAGTTGCAGCAAAAACGAGTTTATGAACGAGTATACCTGCTTCCATTTGGTGAATACGGTATCCTCTATAGCCTAATGCACGTGTATAGTAATCTTTCTGTCCGACTACATGTAAGCAAAGTGGTACTTGAAAAAGGTTTACGTTATCCATCGTCATACTAGACTGAAGTGGGTAGCGAAGGTCTCCATATCGAATTGGTTGTATGGAATGTGTTTTACTGTTATAAGCGTAAGCTCCGTTTTCAATATTTTTCACGCTATAAAAACATCCGTATAAGGAGACGCGTGTATTTTCATTTGTATACTTACCGTCAAGATCGTTGTAATAGGGGAAGGAAAGGCTCGCTTCTTGTAGTAAAGTAGCGAGCTCAGCTGCATCCCATTTCGTTAAAATAAAATCCGCATCAGGAGAATATCGTTTTTTACAAAGTTGTAGGAAATCATACGATAACCGTTCTACTTTTGGTAGCTGTACAGCGTACGGATTATGTTGATAGTGCTCTTCATGATGTAGTGTTTGGAAGTGTGCTGTTGATTCGATCATAGAAGCTTCATTTATTTTTGTTATCATCGGATATTTACCTACATGTTTTGAGCGAATGAAATGTTCATGTGCGAGCGGCGGAATTTGTTGCAACAACTCATGAGAAGTAACTGTTTTATTTTCACGGTAATCATTGTGAAACCAATTAGTTTCTGGCTCTGTACTTAAAGGAATAACGGCATACACACTTTCTTCACCTTCTGACAATCCGAGTAAATGGTTCAGTGCACGGTCTAGAAATTGAAAGTATACGCCGTTTGTATAACTGAATTGCTTTGCACATTCTAGCAATTGTCCAATGAGGACCCCGCTATCTAATCCTTGAAGACGATATGAAAAATTATTGTATTTAAAGAAATTTTTCCAAAACATAGTGGATACGAATGCAGCACCGAAACAATCATCTATATTACAGCGATTACCGAGTGTGTCTGCCAAATAAGAATCGAAATTTCCTTCGCGAAGTAAAATAAGTCGGTGATGCGCGGCGTCATAATGGTAAATGCCGTCTGGGTAATCGTCAATCTTTAAATAGATATACAATTCATTCGGATATAAAGCACCACCTGAAGGAATAGATCTTCGTAATACATTTCTCTCGCTATTTAGCTGACATAATTGTGTTACACCAAATGAATACCAAAGGTAGTGACCAATCTCATCTAAAGTAGGTGTAGTAGAAGAGTTCGGTAAAGATAATGGGATTTCTAAGGAGAGCGGGATGGTAGGTAAATTTCGATATAATTTATAAGGAAGCGGTGCGTCTTTCCAGTCCACCTCATGATTCGGCATAATTTCATCGATAGAGAAATGGAGATGATGTAAAAAAGTATCTAGCTGCATGAAATCCCTCCTTTACTATGGAAACGGATGTGGATGTGGATTTAATCTTTCATTCGTTAAAGGTTCGTCTGTATATCCAAGTGTCATCGGTACGGTATATACCCGGTCCAGTCCTGTAACTCGAGTAAGATGGTGACCAAACGTCATCGGTAGCATGCCTGGAATAATAACTTTTACACAATGTAATCCATTCTTTTCTATGAGGGGAACGGTTTGATCTACAACGATTATTTCAAGATTAGATTGATGCAAACGATTTAAAAGTTGGTGGAGATCGGATGTTAAATCCATATCAAATGATTGTGATACATTCATTTCTTGGAACGTTTGCACCGGTGCATCTTCCCGTAAAAGGAAGTGAAGACGTTCTTCTGTTTCTTTCAATCCATACAGCATACTATGGTCTTCCATTTTATTAACGAAATAAGGATCTTGTAAGCATTTTTCGTAGTATTCTCTTTTGTGCTCGAGCTCATCGTCTGTTATAAGTAACATGCCTGCTATTTCTTGAATGGCGCTTTTTAAGGCTCGAATAGGATCTAAATGAGCGCCTCCTGCACAAACAACGTTCATTCCATTTTCACGCGTATTTTTTGCAATTACCCATAAGCTAGGAATGCCGTGTTCCATCGTCGCGTTAAAAGCGTGTAATTCATATCCGGTAATCGTACGTAACCGCTGAATCATTAATTGTAATTCTGTATCATTTGCTGAATTAAGATCCAGGCGGGGAAGAGGTAATTCGGCATACCAAGTGAGTAAGAAGGCATCACGCTCTACAATTTCTAAAATGCCGTGAAAAATCGCTTCTTCTAAACTACCGCCAATTGCACATCCATTTGATGTTTCATACACGAAAGCATCTCGATGACCGAGGCTATAATAAGCAATTGATTCAGGAACTAAAAGCGGTCTGTTTTGTGATAAAGAATATCCCCATACCCAGTTTTGCTCATAATCAGGATCAAACGGCTTGAATGGAAAGTTATCACGATTGTAATGTTCATTTGTATGGACACCGAGTGTGAGGGGATTTAGTGCATGTTCCTCTAAATCATGAAAACTACCATGCACATTTGTCTTTTTCCCTCGAGGCGACATACCGCAATATCGTTCTAAACCTTCTAAAATAGCAGTTGCTTCACTCACTGCAAACGAATGAGTTCGTCCCGCAACACCTTCATTTCCGAACATTAATGGCATGTTTATAATGACGTCAGCGAATGGTAATACAGAATGCTGCATTTTTCCGTTCAACATACCGACCCGATAATCTAAATAGTCTCTCGTTAAAAATGTGTTTAGCTCATGAATGGAACGGCAGCGATACGTTTCGGTGCTTACTTTTAAACTCGGTTGTAAAGAAACTTCCGCCGCATCCGCAGTATCATCAGGTAAATTACTACATACAGGACAGAGAGGATCTGGAAGAAAAGAATGCCGCGTACATTGTAATGTTTGTAAGTTTAGTAAAATAAGTTCATTTTCTAAAGAAGAATGGTTATGAGTTAATATTTTTCCTGTTTCTGCGCAAATAAGATGGCACATTTGCAACATTCCATTTTGGGTGGCACGTACGTCACGTCTCGTTACATTATCTGCTTTAAAGGCATATTTCCGCTGTAGTTCCCACATTTCTTTTTGATCAAAGCCAGCGATAAAACGGCGTCCATCAGAACAATGGGAACATCCAGGCGTAAGAGGATGAATGTAAGGACCGATAATACCTTCGCCAAATGAAGTAAAACCACGAAGCCATGGAATATGATTTGAGCGAAAAATAAGTTCGGCATCATGATGAATAGTAGAAGGAGATCCGTCATGTAATACGAGAGCGAGATGAATATTTTCAGGAAGTTCTTCTGTAAGGGTCTGCTGACGAATGATGGAATATTGTTTGCATAATTGATCATGTACATAGTCTGCAAGAAGGCCATCTCCTATAAGCAATATATTTTGAATCATAAACCGTCCTCCTTTGCAATTAATACCCCATACACACCGTCTAGGTTTTCTTTCAAAAATGGTTCGATTGCTAAATCGAACACGAAGGGATAAAAATTATGTTCTTCTAAATGCTGTAAGGCAAGCTGTAAAGATTGCACACTTGGAATTTCTTCTTCCGCTTGTATTTCCACTCTAAAAGAATCCGTGTCATATAAAATAATAGAGGATTCAGGCAAGATATTAGCTCTGTAAGGAATTTCTTCATTTTGAACGTGAAAGAGTGATAGTTGTAGTGCGTTTCGTAACGCTAACGTCATATTAATATTAGATGCACCGTACCATCTATCATTTATACCAACCCAAACGACTGGAAAACTGAGAATCTCTTCACTCATTGCGATTTTAGGTGTTTCATGGATTGTAGAGAGAGCATCGTAATAAAATCTACAATGTTTATCTTGAATATCAATTAAATCAACAGTTGTAAGTTCCTCTAGAATATGTGACTGCCGCTCATACAGTTTATTGTTTAAATGTTGTTGTAGTGCCCGGTAAAATCCTTCTGTCATCGTTTCTCCAGCACCGATACCGATATTGTTATGTTCAGGAATAAGGCGGTGAATGATTTCTGCTACATATGTTTCAATTCCTGTTAAACCAGCTTCTCGGCGTGCTTCATTATGAGTCAATCCACTACGAGTCATAAGAGGCAGAAGGGGAGCTGGGCCATCTGATAGTGGAGTAGCTACTTGAATATAGCATTGTGATAATGGTAATTGATATGAATCTTGTTCATCCCATACATGGAATATACCGGCTTCTTTAGAAGTTAATGAATCGAAAAAGCGGAATACATCAGTTGAAGTATGTTGGCCATACCGATGCTCAAGTTTTTCAGAAATATTTTCTATCGTATCAATTGTAAAACTTTCATCAGTTGCAAGAGGGTGTTTTATAAAAGGATGCCACGTTCCTTCAAGTGTTTCATAGTTTAATAAAAAGAATTGTGATTCTTTTTCACGATATGAATCATCCGCGACATGTTTAAACAATTCAAAAACGATTACATTTGCTAACATGGCAGATGTAATTGGTGAGAAGGAATCCGATGAATTTTCATTTTGTAAAGTCGTTTCATGTAGCCGATGCCATGCGGATTCCCAGCATTCATCACGATTTTCTGTTACGACAGGTCCAGCTATACCGAGTGTTGATAAACAAATAGCTGGTATGAAATTCTTTTTCGTTTCTCTACAAATAGTGTGAACTGTTTTTAAACCGTCAATGTCTCCGTTTTGAGAAACATATAAAATCCAATCAAAAGGTTCGAATACTTCACGCAAGGGACGGTCAATTGTAGTATCGATTTCTTGAAGGAGTACACTGTTATCAACTTCATATGCACGTTCTATTAGCTCATGTATTCTGTCATAGTTTGTTTCATCCCGATCTGTAACGAGGTAATGAAATGTAGGTAAACCAGATTCTAATAAAGAAGAAACTAAGGAAGTGAGCATATCCCCAGAACCAAGTACAAGGACATTTGCTCCGCGGTATGTTTCAAACTTTAAAGCACCTGAATGAGAATCAGCTTCTAAAAATTCAATTTGTGAAGCATATCTGTCGAGTAGTGTACTGTTTAATTCATGAGGTGCATCTTGATTTGCATCGCGAACGAAACCATTTTCATATAAAATCTCTCCAATTTCAAATACACGGTTTTGATAGGGGAGAGGGAGGCCATCGGTTATTTCGGCTAAAGAATAATTCCCGTTAAACATTGGCATTAATTTTTCAATCCAATCATAAATTCCATCACCGTCCATACGAAATGAACTGGCGTTATTTCGAAAATAGACACCCCCGTTTGAATCGGGGAGGAAGAAAGTATCCTTATTTACTTTAAGTTTTGCATGAATTGGAAGGTTATTCATTTTAATCCTCCTTACGTTTAGGCATACATTATTACCTTATGTCATGAAATTTGTCCCGTATGAACACAATAAAAAAAGGCTGTAGAATGATTCATTCTACAGCCTTTAATAGATTTTTAATCTATCAACCTTCTAATAATAATGACTTTGGATCTTCAAGCATATCTTTAACAGCAACAAGGAAGCTAACTGCTTCTTTACCATCAACAATACGGTGATCGTAAGATAAAGCAATGTACATCATTGGGCGGTTTTCCATACGCTCGTTATCAATTGCAACTGGGCGTACTTGGATTTTATGCATTCCTAAAATACCAACTTGTGGGCTATTTAGGATCGGTGTTGACATTAGAGAACCGAACACACCACCGTTTGTAATTGTAAATGTACCACCTTGTAGTTCTTTTAATGAAAGTTTGTTGTCACGTGCTTTTTTACCTAATTCACGAATTTCACTTTCAATTTCAGCAAAATTTAATTGGTTGGCATCGCGTACAACTGGAACAACTAATCCATCTGGAGCTGCTACTGCAATACCGATATCATAGAATTTTTTAATGATAAGCTCGTCACCTTGAATTTCAGCATTTAATAATGGGAATTGTTTTAATGCTGCAACAACTGCTTTTGTGAAGAATGACATGAAGCCAAGACGTACATCATGTTTTTTCTCGAAAGCATCTTTGCGTTCTTTACGTAATTCCATGATCGCACTCATATCAACTTCGTTAAATGTTGTTAACATTGCAGATGTTTGTTGAACTTCTACAAGACGTTTTGCAATTGTTTGACGGCGGCGGGACATTTTCACGCGCTCAACTGGTTTTTCGAATTCCGTTTTTGCAACTGGAGCAGGAGCTGGACTCTTTGGAGCAGCTGGTGCTTCTTTTGGTGCTGCAGCATGAGCTTGTACATCATGTGGTCTCACGCGTCCAAGTGGGTCTGTGCTACGTACGTCGTTTAAGTCGATTCCTAATTCACGAGCCATTTTTCTAGCAGCTGGTGATGCGATAGGACGGTTTGTATTTGGTAACCCTTGTAGTGTTGCAGTTTGCTCAGCATTTGGTGCCGCAGCTTTCGGTGCTTCAGTCGTTTCTTGTTTTGGTTGCTCAGCCACTGGTGCAGGTGTACTTACTGCAACTGGTGCTCCATTAGCATCTAAAATTGCGATAGTTGCACCAACTTCAACTGTATCCCCAGGTTCGCCTAGTAACTTCGATACAATACCTGAATCTTCTGCAATGATTTCTACATTGACTTTATCAGTTTCAAGCTCAACAACGCTGCCACCTTTCTCAACTTTGTCGCCTACGTTGATAAGCCATTGTGAAATAGTTCCTTCAGTAATAGATTCTGCAAGCTCAGGTACTTTAATTTCGATCATTTTAAATGTCCTCCCCTTATTTGCCTAACGGTGTGTTTTTTCTTCTTTTGTCTTCGGTAATCTCCATTTGTTAGCCTGGCCTTGGGCAGAATATCTGCCCAAGGAACAAGCTAGAAAGCTTCATTGTTACTTTTTAGTTGCTGTAAACTTCAATTTCTTGTTTATCTTGACGGAAGTTATACTTCACATCTAAAGCATGTGCAACAATTAGTTCTTGCTCAGCTTTGTGAGCGAATGGATCGCCGCCAGATGGACTAGAGCGATCAGGACGTCCAATGTAGCCTGTTTTCACTTTATCTCCAGCAAGTTCGAACAGAATTGGAGCCATGTAATGCCATGCGCCCATATTACGAGGTTCTTCTTGAACCCAAATGATTTCTTCTAAGTTTTTAAAGCGTTTAATAATAGATTGAACTTTCTCAGCAGGGAATGGGTACAATTGCTCAATACGAACGACATGAACTTCGTCTAAGTTGTACTCATGTTTACCAGACTCGATTTCTGCTGCTAAGTCAATCGCCATTTTACCTGTGCTTAAAACAAGACGTTTTACTTTATTTGGTTTCATGCCAAGGTTTTCTTGTTCTAAAGCAGGTTGGAAACGTCCTTCGCTTAACTGACTAGCAGTTGAAAGCGTAAGTGGGTGACGTAATAAACTCTTCGGCGTCATCAATACTAATGGTCGAACAGCTTCTGTTCCTAAGATAGATGCTTGACGACGCAGGATATGGAAGTATTGAGCCGCGCTCGTTAAGTTTGCAACTGTCCAGTTATTCTCAGCAGCTAACTGTAAGAAACGCTCTGGACGTGCACTAGAGTGCTCTGGTCCTTGACCTTCATAACCGTGTGGTAATAGAAGAACTAAGCCAGATTTTTGACCCCATTTTGCTCTTCCAGCTGAAACATATTGATCAAATAATGCTTGCGCAGTATTTGAGAAGTCACCATATTGCGCTTCCCACATAACAAGAGTTTCTGGAGCGAATACGTTATAACCATATTCGTAACCAACAACAGCAGCCTCTGATAACGGACTGTTATGAACAGAGAATGAAGCATTAATGTTTGGTAAGCGATGTAATGGTGAATATGTTTCATTTGTATCAGTATCGTGTAATACGATATGACGGTGTGCGAATGTACCACGCTGTGAATCTTGACCAGTTAAACGAATTGGCGTACCTTCTTGTAAAATAGAAGCGAATGCTAATGATTCAGCAAGTGCCCATTCAATTTTGCCGTTCTCTTCAAGAGCATCTTTACGGCGCTCAAGAATTTTCTTCACTTTCGGATATACGTTAAAGCCTTCTGGCCAAGATAGTAGACCTTCATTAATTGCACGAAGTGAGTCAATCTCAACGCCAGTATCAATTGACTGAATACCTTTTGCAACAACATCTGGTACTTTAACGTGAATTGTTGCATCACTCGTATCAGCTGGTGGTACTTGTGCATAGTCGGATTTTAATTGCTCTTGTATAAACTGTGTAATTGTTTCAACCTCATCTGCATTTAGAACACCAGCAGCTTGTAATTGATCTGCATAAATTGCTCTTACAGTTGGATGGTTTTTAATTTTTTTGTACACTTGTGGTTGCGTAACTGCCGGGTCATCCATTTCGTTATGACCGTAGCGGCGGTAACCAATTAAATCGATTAAGAAGTCTTTTTTGAACAACATGCGATATTGAATCGCAAGGTTAGCAGCTGCAAGACAAGCTTCCGGATCATCAGCATTCACGTGAACAATCGGAATATCGAAACCTTTTGCAAGGTCACTTGAATATTTCGTAGAACGAGAATCATAGCTATCAGTCGTAAAACCAACTGCATTGTTTGCGATAACATGAATCGTTCCGCCTGTTTGGTACGCGTTCAATCTGCTTAAGTTGAGTGTCTCAGATACAATACCTTGACCAGGGAATGCAGCATCACCATGAACTAAAATTACGAATGATTTTGAAGTATCTTGATCTGGAAGACCAGATTTTTTACGATTCTCTTGAGCCGCACGTGCGAAACCTTCTACTACAGGATTCACGAACTCAAGATGACTCGGGTTATTTGCTAATGTAACGCGAGTACTAACTTCTTCGTTACTAACGACTTGTTCTCTACCTAAATGGTATTTCACGTCGCCAGTCCAGCCAGAATTAGCCACTGCGCCTTCTATTTTTGCATGTTTGAACTCAGCAAACATGTGGCTATATGGTTTTTCTAATACGTGAGCAAGTACGCTTAGGCGACCGCGGTGAGCCATACCAATCATGACATCCTCTACGCCGTTCTTAGCACCTTCTAGAACAATTTCATCTAAAACAGGTACAAGCATATCAACGCCCTCGATAGAGAAACGTTTTTGCCCAACGAATGTTTTATGCAAGAATTGCTCGAAACCTTCAACAGCTGTTAAACGTTTTAAAAGAGCAGTTCGTTTTTTATTTGATAGTGGTTGACGCAATGAATTTGATTCCACCATTTGATGCAACCACGCGCGTTCTTCACTATCTTGTATATGAGAAAATTCATAAGCTAAAGATTTTGTATAAACGTCTTTTAATCTATGAATTACATCAAGTGCAGTGTGAATACCTTCTGGTGCATCTTGCCATACCGTTTTCGCTGGAATCGCTTTCAAGTCAGCATCGCTCAGTTCGTTCATTGCTTTCTCAAGAAGAGATTGTCCATTTGCAGCATCTTCCATCGGGTTGATGTGAGCCAACGTGTGCCCGAAAGAACGAATCTGCTCAACAAGTTGAACAACTTTAAGAATTTTTTCAATGTTACCTGTGTTTTGAGGAGAAAAATGTGTTGCTGTGTTGTCCCCTGTTACGACATCATCTTGAAACGAAGGAGCTCCAAAAATTTCAAAAAGCTCTTGTAATTCCGGATCAACAGAACCTGCTCCAGTTACGTAAAGATCATACTGCTCAATAACATAACCAAGGTTCGGACCGTGGAACTTGGCCCAAGGGTTTGTCGTTGTATTCTTCCTCGTCATTTGTTTAAACCTCCCAATGCATATAATCCTTTTCCATACAAAGGTGCATTTTGCTCTTTTTCAATAAGTAATGAATCAATAATCAATGTAAATGTTTTTCTTTACTCTTATGTTATTACAATAATTTACATAATACCAAACACTATTACTTATCTGTTTTGTAAAAAAACATTCACAATAACTTATCACCCAAGTTAATCTTTCATGTTATAAAGTAATTTTACAGAAAAATGGGGTGGATATATTTGGCATGCCTATACTAATAGCTATAATTGTTGCATTTAAATATAGGTATAATAGTTAGAATGTTTCGATAAAAACAGTTTGAATTATAT
>NZ_JBEUTW010000059.1:0-18167 GCF_040492675.1 Bacillus sp. AP50 | reverse complement strand
GATTATAAAGTCTCAAATATATTGATTGTTTCTTTCATACTACATGTAATTGCATTTATATTATTTTTAAAATGGCTAGGAAAAAAGGAGTCTAGTACATTTAGAAAAACGAATAAGATAAAAGTAGTAGGCATTAGTATTTTGATTGTAATGATGCCGTTTATTTTAAATACAATCCTCCAGACATTGAATAAAACATGGTACTACGCAGGAAAAACAGGGGTAGAAGCAATAGAATATAAAAAAGAAGATAGCCAGTGTAGAATGGAGAAAAATGGAGAGAATATCCAACCGAAGTGCATTGTTACTTTAAAAAATTATCGTAATCATTCACAAGCATTAAAAGTTGTTTTATACGATAATGCAAACGAGAATTCAAAAAGCTATCCAGTACCGAAACCAGTCTATTTACAAAAACATGAGACAAAGCAATTCGAATTTCAAGTTCCTGTTTCTTATAATAGAGGTATTGAAAAAGATAAAGTACCAAATATTAAATTACATTCATTGCATGAAAATGATACGAAATACAATTAATCTGTAAGTAAAAGTTTATGAGTAGGAGCAAGAATTTGAAACGATATAGAAAATCAACTTGAATCATCCAACATACTGCGAGGTAACGGTATATTGGATGATTTTTTTATGTTATCCCCTTTTTTCACGTATGAAAAGGAGGAATACTTTGTTGGAAATGAAAAACATCACAAGGATCATACATGGTTTTTACTTTACGTAATCTGTGAAAGTTAGAGCCATAATAACTAGTTTGCCAATTTTTAATGTCGATATCGGGCCAGTTCACATAGTCACCTAGTGTATAAGGATCTAAGCTTTCTCGTAAACCTTTAACCCAGCGTATATTTCGATTTTCTTCATCATCGCATTTCCAAGAGGTAATGTATTCTTGAGCAATAATTGCTTTACGATGAAAATAAGCCGTTTTATTCGGCGAAATATTTTCAACAGCACCTATGAGCGATTGATGCCAAATACTAGCATCTTTATTCGGTGCATGAGAAAGAAAGTATTGCATGATTTGAATGCCTTTAAGGGGAATAGGTTTATAGACATAGGAACCAGAGCGCTTGAAATTTTCAGGGATGTTACCGCCATTAAAAAATTCAACAGCCTTTATATAAGTAACTTCTTCTATAAAGAGAGAGGGGCTACCAGTTTCAAGAAGAGGGGATAATAGGAAATGGAGTTCAGAGGGAGAACCGACAAACTCGCCTTGTGCTTTGATTTTATTTCGTTGCTTGGCGAATAATTCGATCGATGAAGTGAGACGTTCATCTATATAAGGTGCCCAGTTTTGCCACGCTTGAAATGCAGCAATAAAGTCGTCCCATTCCCATGTAATTGAGAAAATTGATACATTTTTTATCGGGTGGACTCGAAAAGTTAAGGAAGTGACAATTCCAAAGTTGCCACCACCGCCACCACGGCATGCCCAAAAAAGGTTAGAGTTCTCTTGTTCATTTGCACGAATGAGTTTTACACCAAATTTTCCACACGCTTGTACCATTTCCACTTCCATTAATTGATCACATGTTAATCCAAATAAGCGCGAAAGCATACCAATACCACCGCCAAGTGCTAATCCAACAATTCCAACGCTTGCACTTGTACCAGCAGGAATTGTAACACCGTAATTCCAAAGTTCTTTATAAACAGTGCCAAGATTTGCACCAGCCTCAATTGTTGCTGTTAATTTCTCTGTATTAACAGTAATGCGATGCATTTCACTCACATCAATAATAAGTCCTCTATTTAAAAGAGAAAAATTTTCATAGCTATGACGTCCACTTCTTAACCGAAATGGTATATGACGTTCACGTGCCCATTTTAAGGCGTTACAGACATCCTTGTTATTTTGACAAAAAACAATAATACAAGGGAGTTTTGGAATACTTAAATTTAAATTCATTCGGGCTACGTCGTAGTCAGGATCTGTGGGAACAACGATACGACCTGTTAATTTTGTTTGCTTCAATTTATTACTCCTTTCTAAAATAATCAGAGCTTTTTATTAATATATGAAAAATGTCTGTAATACGCGTGGACAAGGAGAGGTGAAGAATGAGATTTACCTTTGTGAGAAATAAATAAAGCATAAGAATAAAGAATCTACATAGAGTTCAATGAAAACAGTTGCAAACTGTTCATATTTTGTTATGATAGTGTTACGAAAACGTTTGCATAAAATTCCGATGGGATGCAAAAGGAGAGAATGACTATGAATAAGACATGGTGGAAAGAAGCGGTTGCTTATCAAATTTATCCACGAAGCTTTATGGATTCAAATGGTGATGGTATTGGAGATTTACAAGGTATTATTGCAAAACTGGATTATTTAAAAGATTTAGGTATAGATGTAATTTGGATTTGTCCAATGTATAAGTCGCCTAATGATGATAATGGTTATGATATTAGTGATTATCAAGATATTATGGATGAGTTTGGTACAATGGCAGACTTTGATGCTTTACTAGATGAAGTTCATAAGCGTGATATGAAGCTTATTATTGATTTAGTTATTAATCATACGAGTGATGAACATCCATGGTTTATTGAATCACGTTCATCTAAAGATAATCCGAAGCGTGATTGGTATATTTGGCATGATGGTAAAGATGGTGCGGAGCCAAACAACTGGGAAAGTATTTTTAATGGTTCGGCATGGGAATATGATGAAGAAACAGAACAATATTATTTACATCTATTCTCACGTAAACAACCAGATTTAAACTGGGAGAATAAAGAAGTTCGCGAAGTACTATATGATACGGTTAATTGGTGGCTTGATAAAGGTATTGATGGTTTCCGCGTTGATGCGATCAGTCATATTAAAAAAGAAGAAGGCCTCAAGGATATGCCAAATCCAAAAGAGTTAAAATATGTGCCATCTTTTGATAAACATATGAATGTGAAAGGTATTCAACCTTTATTAGAAGAGCTAAAAGAAAATACATTCTCTAAGTACGATATTATGACTGTTGGTGAAGCAAATGGTGTTAAGATTGAAGATGCTGAGCTATGGGTTGGAGAAGAGCAAGGTAAGTTCAATATGGTATTCCAATTTGAACATTTAAGTTTATGGGATGCAGAGAAGAAGAAAGACCTTGATGTTGTAGGATTGAAAAAAGTATTAACGAAATGGCAAAAAGGATTAGAAAATAAAGGATGGAACGCTTTATATATTGAGAATCACGATAAACCACGTATCGTTTCAACATGGGGAGATGATAAACAATATTGGCGTGAAAGTGCAACAGCTCTAGGGGCGATGTATTTCTTTATGCACGGTACACCGTTTATTTATCAAGGCCAAGAAATTGGTATGACAAATATTCAGTTACCAAATATTGAAGATTACGATGATGTAGCAATTAAAAATTTATATCGCGAGAAAATTGCAGAGGGCGTACCACATCAAGATATGATGGAGATTATATGGGCTTCTTGCCGCGATAATTCACGTACACCTATGCAGTGGAATGATGAGATGAATGCTGGTTTCACAACAAGTACACCTTGGTTTAGCATGAATCCAAATTACAAAGAAATTAATGTTGAAAAGCAAAAAAATGAAGAAAAGTCTATTTTCAATTTCTATAAGAAAATGATTGCCCTGAAAAAAGAGCACGATGTACTGAACTATGGTACGTACGATTTACTTTTAGAAGACGATCCACAAATTTATGCATATACACGTACGTTACAGGATGAAAAAGTCATTGTAATTAGTAATATCTCAAAAGAGGAAGCTGTGTATAATGAGGGTTCATTTGCACTAGAACGCAAACGTTTGCTTTTAAATAACTATGAAGTTGCGGAACATGAAGAAGTAACAACAATTGCTTTAAAACCTTATGAAACAAGGGTTTATCGCATTTCATAATAAAAAAGGATGCTCTTTGAGCATCTTTTTTTATGAAAAAAAATAAATTTCTATTGCAAAGTGAAAACGCTTTTATTAAAATAGATTTATGAAAACGGTTGCGTAAAAAGAAAAATGATATGAGGAATCGTTTTCATAAAAGGGACAGAAATTATAATTTAAATCATTATGTTGTTATAAATAAAGGGGAGGAAGAACAGATGAAAATTACGTCTTTTGATTTTTGGCAAAAGTTCGGGAAAGCTTTATTAGTTGTTGTAGCTGTAATGCCAGCAGCTGGTTTAATGATTTCCATCGGTAAGTTAATTGGTATGTCTGCTGGGGATGTTAACGCAGTTCATACAATCGCTCGCGTAATGGAAGACATCGGTTGGGCAATCATTACAAATCTACACATCTTATTCGCAGTAGCAATTGGGGGATCTTGGGCGAAAGATCGCGCGGGTGGTGCATTTGCAGCGCTATTAGCATTCGTCTTAACAAACCGAATTACAGGAGCTATATTTGGGGTAAACGCTGAAATGTTAGCGGATTCAAAAGCGAAAGTTTCTTCAGTAATAGCGGGAGATTTAATTGTAAAAGATTACTTTACTTCTGTACTTGGTGCACCCGCATTAAACATGGGAGTGTTCGTAGGGATTATCACAGGTTTCTTAGGAGCTACTTTATATAACAAATATTATAACTATAATAAACTGCCACAGGCATTAGCATTCTTTAATGGAAAACGATTTGTACCATTCGTTGTAATTCTTTGGTCTACAGTTACTGCGATTGTATTATCACTTCTATGGCCATTCATCCAAAGTGGGTTAAATGAATTTGGTCGCTGGATTGCAGCTTCAAAAGATAGTGCACCAGTTGTTGCACCGTTTGTATATGGAACGTTAGAGCGTTTATTATTACCATTTGGTTTACACCATATGTTAACGATTCCGATGAACTATACAGAGCTAGGCGGAACATATACGATGCTAACTGGTTCAAAAGTTGGACAAGTTGTAGCAGGACAAGATCCATTATGGCTTGCATGGATTACAGATTTAAATAATTTACTAGCAAATGGAGATACGAAGGCATATAACGATTTATTAAATAACGTTGTACCAGCTCGTTTCAAAGCTGGACAAGTTATCGGCTCAACAGCAGCGTTAATGGGGATTGCATTTGCGATGTTCCGTAACGTTGATAAAGAAAAGCGTGCAAAATATAAACCAATGTTTTTATCAGCAGCATTAGCAGTATTCTTAACAGGTGTAACAGAACCAATTGAATTCATGTTCATGTTTATTGCTCCAGTATTATATGTTGTATATGCTATTACAACAGGACTTGCATTCGCGCTAGCTGATTTAATTAACTTACGTGTTCATGCATTTGGATTTATTGAGTTAATTACTCGTACACCAATGATGGTTAACGCAGGTTTAACAAGAGACTTAATCAACTTTGTTATTGTTTCATTAGTGTTCTTCGGTCTTAACTTTACACTATTTAATTTCTTAATTAAAAAATTCAACTTACCAACACCAGGGCGTGCAGGTAACTATATTGATAATGAAGATGAGGCATCAGAAGGAACAGGAAATGTACAAGACGGTTCATTAGCAACAAAAGTTATCGATTTATTAGGTGGAAAAGAAAATATTGCTGACGTAGATGCTTGTATGACACGCTTACGTGTAACAGTAAAAGATTTAGATGTTGTTGCACCAGAAGCACAGTGGAAACAAAATGGTGCTTTAGGGCTTATTGTAAAAGATAAAGGTGTACAAGCGGTATATGGTCCGAAAGCTGACGTATTAAAGTCAGACATTCAAGATATGTTAGGTGCGTAATAATATATGAAATTGCTAACTTTAAACTGTCATTCTTGGCAAGAAGAGAATCAAATAGAAAAGATACAATACCTTGCTAAAGTAATTCAAGAAGAAGGGTACGATGTCATCGCATTGCAAGAAGTAAGTCAGTCCATACAAGCTGAAAATGTATGCGGTAACAAGAAAGAAGATAATTTTGGACTTTTACTATTAGAAGAGTTAAAAGCGCTACATGTAAAAGATTACAATATTACTTGGGATTTCTCTCATATTGGTTATGACGTGTATGAAGAAGGATTAGCAATTATAACGAAGCATAATATTATAAAAGAAGATACGTTCTTCATTTCAGAAAACGAGGATACAACGTATTGGAAAACGCGTAAAATTGTAAGTGCAACAATTGCTTATAATGGTAAGGATATAACGTTTTACTCTTGCCATCTCGGTTGGTGGAATGATGAAGAAGAGTCATTCGAAGGTCAAGTCGATCGTTTGATGGAGCGTGTAGATAGCAATAAGCTCGCCTTCTTAATGGGGGATTTTAATAACAATGCTCGGTTGGAAGGCGAAGGTTATGAGTATATGATGCAAAAAGGGTTGTATGACACATATGAATTAGCAATAGAGAAGGATGAAGGAACGACTGTCCAAGGTGAGATTGCTGGTTGGGATGAAAATAAACATAATTTGCGAATCGATCTAATATTGTGTAACCAAAGTAAAAAAGTTCATTCTTCAAAAGTTATTTTCAATGGTACAAACAGAAATGTAATTTCAGATCATTTCGGTGTAGAGGTTCAATTGGATATATAATAGAAGAAATCCTCACAGAGAATAAAAGCTGTGAGGATTTTTTTTAGGAATACAAGTATTTCCAAGAGAAAATACTTGTATTTTTTATGACATTTCATATATATTTGTTATTATTGAATGTAAAACCGATTTGGTCATTTTGTATTCATACTTTGACTCACTTCGTTATATAATGAAGTAAGTGAAAGTTAATGGGAAAAAATAGTACGTTTTTGGTTAATACACGATGTAGAAAGTGATATAATTGCAAAATGTATGTATCATTTTCTAAAGAAGGAAAAATATATAATTAGGTGATAACTTCTATGAAACAGATTTGGCGTATTTATAAGACAGATTTACGGAATGTAGCCAAACATTGGGCTGCAATTGTTATTGTTTTAGGATTAATGATTTTACCATCGTTATATGCATGGTTTAACATTAAAGCTTCTTGGGATCCGTATGGAAATACAAAAGAGGTTCCCATTGCAGTTTCCAACCAAGATGCAGGTTCTAATTTAAGAGGGAAAGATATTAATATCGGGAAAGAGATTGTAGACTCCCTTAAGAAAAACAAAAATCTTGGCTGGAAATTTGTAGATGAAAAACAAGCAATTTACGGAGTTGAGCGTGGGGATTATTATGCAAGTATTACGATTCCAAAAGACTTCTCTGAAAAAATCGCAACTGTTCTGGATGAAAATCCGAAAAAACCAGAACTGGATTACTATGTGAATGAAAAAGTAAACGCGATCGCACCGAAGATTACAGCAAAAGGTGCATCAGGTATTACAGAAGAAATTAGTAAAAATTTTGTTAAAACAGCAAACGGTGAGATTTTTAAAATTTTCAATGACCTTGGAATCGATTTAGAAACAAACTTACCAAGTATCGAAAAAGTAAAAGATCTTGTATTTAAGTTAGAAGCGCAGTTCCCAGAAATGAATACACTCATGGATAAGGCGTTAGATGATGCGACTCGAGCAGAAGATATTGTGAAAGTGGCGCAGAAAGATTTACCTGTTGTAGAGAGTGTAATAAATGATGGGCAGGAAGCATTGGCGAATTTAGATAAGTTCTTTGCAAGACAAGATCAAACATTAAAAAATGCTCCAGGGACGATAAGAAATGATTTAGTAGCAGCACAAGGCGTTATGGATAGAGCTGCTGCATTTACTGACTTTTTAATGAATCCAGGTGTTGATTTAAACATCCCTGATTTGTCTGGAATGAATGGATTACCTGAATTCCCGGCGAAACCAGATCTTTCTAAGTTGAATAGTGATGGGTATAAAAATATAGCACAAAGTATTAATCAAACAGTAAATAATGTTTTAAGTTCATCACGTGCAGGAACAGCTTATGGAAAAAGTGTTGTAAATGGATTGCAAAATGGGCAATTTGATCCAGAACAAGCAAAGAAAGATTTAAATGCGGTATCAGATCAATTGCAAGCTCGTACAGAAGGTATTTCGTATCTTATTAATGTATTTACTGAACTTCAAAAATCGGCGACGACTGATTTTGGTCAAAGCTTTTTCCAAGGGCGAGTGGATCGCTTAACTAAGCTGAAAAGCGGTATGGAAAATGCAAACAACGGTATTAAAGATATTGTAAATGTTATTGGCAAAGGACAAGAAGTAAAGAAAGATGTAACGGATGTAGCGAATCAAAAATTAGATGCAGCAAATGGATTAATTGATCAAGCTGAAAAAGATTATAATGAAACGTTTGTAGCAGATTATAAAAAAGCAGTTAGCACAGTCGATCAAGCTAAAGTTGATGCAAATACAGCATATGATAATGCAAAAGCAGATTACGATAAAGTAAAAAATGGTATTGAAGGTGCAAAAGCAGACTTACAAAAGGCGAAAGAAGATGTAAAGAATAGAGGTATTAACGATTTAGATTCAACGAAAGTAGCTTTAAATAGTTTAAATGGTCAATTCCAATCTGGAATCGGTTTAATTGATGATATGATTCCAGTTCTAGAAAGTACAAATAAGGTTTTAGCGGATGTAAATAGTGATAAAAACCTTAATAATGGAATCGCAAAATTAAACAAAGCGAAAAGCAGCTTACAAAAAGGTGTAGAGGCAACGAATAAGGGAATTACACTTCTTAACAATGGCCAGAAACCTACAAAAGATGTAATTGAAAGTATTAACAACGCTGCGAAGGGCGGATCAGCTCAATTAACAGATGTATTATCGACGTATGATTCAGAAATTGTACCTAATTTCAATACAGCAATTGCTCGTACAAAAGAGATGTCGAAAAATACAACTCAAATTTTAAATGATGCAGACAAAAAGCTTCCAGATGTTAAAAAATTACTAGAAGATTCATCAAAAGGCTTAGTAGACGGTAGAAAGAAATTAGTAGACATTAAAGCTGAAATGCCGGAGACTGAGAAAAAGATTAAAGAATTAGCAGATAAAATTCGTGATTTTGAATCTGAAGAGGATTTAAAAGACATCATACGCTTATTGAAAAACGATGTTGAGAAGCAAAGTGATTACTTTGCGAATCCAGTAAATTTAAAAGAAAATAAATTATTTGCGATGCCGAACTACGGTTCAGCGATGTCACCATTCTATACAGTGCTTGCATTATGGGTAGGCGCATTATTAATGGTTTCATTATTAACGGTAGAAGTACACGAAGAGGGCGCGAATTATAAGAGCCATGAAATTTACTTCGGACGTTTATTAACATTCTTAACGATAGGTCTTTCACAAGCGTTTATCGTATCGATGGGAGATATATTCTTACTCGGTACGTACGTAGTCGATAAGTTCTGGTTTGTGTTATTTAGTTTATTTATTGGTGGAGTCTTCGTTTGTATCGTATACTCACTCGTTTCTATTTTCGGAAACGTTGGGAAATCGATGGCGATTATTTTACTTGTACTACAAGTAGCAGGATCGGGCGGAACATTCCCAATCCAAATGACACCAGCGTTCTTCCAAGCGATTTATCCGTTCTTACCATTCACATACGCAATTAGCGCAATTCGTGAAACAGTTGGTGGAATGCTTTGGGATATCGTAACGCGAGATTTACTTGTGTTAAGTGCTTTCGTAGTAGTTATGATTGTTGCTGCGTTATTACTGAAAACACCAATTAACAAATCAAGTGAAAAATTTGTTGAGAATGCAAAAGGAAGTAAAATCATTCACTAAAATAAAAGGTTCCTACCGATAGAGGTAGGAACCTTTTTGTTTAATCAAATTTTAATTTTTTTAATGCTTCCGCGAATGGGTTATTTAATGGTTCTTCTTCTTTTTTCTGTTGTTTCATATATTTTTGAACGTCGCGTTTATCGGCTTTGTTTCCAGATTCTTTTTTACGTCGCTCTTGGAATGTTGATAATTTCTCGCGATAGCCACATTTACATGCGAAAATTTGGCCTGCACCCTCACCACGTAATTCTAGTTTCTTTTTACATTGCGGACAGCGAGCATTTGTTGTACGAGATACATTTTTACGATGACCACATTCACGGTCTTGGCATACGAGCATTTTCCCCTTTTTTCCATTTACTTCTAGCATTGGTTTACCGCAATCTGGACAAGACTTCGTTGAAATGTTGTCATGTTTATATTTCTTATCACTCGATTTAATTTCAGCAACAATTTCTTTCGTATAGTTCTTCATTTCCGAAATGAATACTTCTTTCTTTAATTTTCCTTTTGCAATTGCTTCAAGTTTTTGTTCCCACTCACCAGTTAGTGTAGGTGATTTTAATTCTTCTGGTACTAAATCAAGTAATTGACGACCTTTTGATGTAATGTGAATATCTTTACCACGTTTTTCAATTAAGAAAGAATTGAAAAGTTTGTCGATAATATCTGCACGTGTCGCTACAGTACCTAATCCACCAGTTGATTTTAACGTATCAGCAAGTTGTTTATTTTGCGTATCCATATATTTTGTAGGATTCTCCATTGCTGAAAGTAAAGTTGCTTCATTAAAGCGTGCAGGTGCTTTCGTTTGACCTGATGTTTGCATAAGTAACTTTACAGTTAATGTATCGCCCTTTTCAATGTGAGGTAGAATCTGCTCTTTTACGTCATCAGTTACATCATCGTCTTCAAATCGATTTTCGTATACTTCCTTCCAACCAGCATGTAAAATCGTTTTTCCGCGTGCAATGAATGTTTCATTGCCGACCTTTGTGCGTAACGTTAGTTGTTCGTATTCGAATGCTGGGAATAAAACAGCTAAGAAACGTTTTACAACTAAATCATAAATTTTGCGTTCTTTATCTGTGAATGCTGCGAAGTTAACGTATCCTTCTGTTGGAATAATCGCATGATGATCGCTTACTTTACTATCATCAACAAATGATTTGTTAGGTTTGATAGGCTTTTGTAATACTTTATGTGCGAAGGGACGGTATTCTCCAACACCACATGCTTTTAGACGTTCTGGAAGTGTTCCAACGATATCAGATGAAATGTAGCGTGAATCTGTACGAGGGTACGTTAGTACTTTATGCTGTTCATACAATTTTTGCATAATATTTAATGTTTCTTTAGCAGAGTAACCGAACTTTTTATTTGCATCACGTTGCAATTCAGTTAAATCGTAAAGACCAGGAGAGAATGACTTCTTCTGTTTCTTATCAATTTCCACAACAGTAGCATTTTGTTTATCTAAACTTTTTACAATACCATCGATTTTTTCTTTATTAAAACTACGGCTATTGCCATTTGCATCTTGCCAAGTAAGTTTGAGCTTCTCCATTGTTTGAGCTTCGATGCCGTAGTAAGTTTGAGCTTTGAAGTTCTTTATTTCATCCTCACGACTAGCAATCATAGCAACAGTAGGGGTTTGTACACGGCCGCAATTTAACTGGGCATTAAAGCGAGTCGTTAAAGCACGAGTTGCATTAAGACCGATATACCAGTCAGCTTCTGAACGTGCAACTGCTGAAGCGTATAAATTGTCATAGGCTTTACCTGGTTTTAAATTTGCAAAACCATCTTTAATTGCTTTATCGGTTACAGAAGAAATCCATAAACGTTTGATTGGTTTATTTAGCTTAACTTTATCGATAATCCAGCGTGCGACTAATTCCCCTTCACGTCCAGCGTCTGTTGCTACAATAATTTCATTTACATCTTTTCTAAGTAGCTGACTTTTTACAGCATTAAATTGTTTACCAGTTTGTTTAATAACCGTTAATTTCAAACGCTCAGGTAGCATCGGTAAATCTTCTAAATTCCACTTTTTATATTTCACATCATAACTTTCTGGATCTGCTAATGTAACGAGATGACCTAAAGCCCAAGTTACAATATATTTACTACCTTCAAGGTAGCCATTTCCTTTTTTATCGCACTTAAGTACACGAGCAATATCTCGTGCAACGGAAGGTTTTTCAGCGATTACAACGCTTTTTGACATATTAAAAACATCCTTTCAAATTTCCATAAGTTAAATATAGCATACATCTTCTTGAGATTCAGTTTCGCTCCATATTTGATCGGTTTTTAGTGGGATGAACAAAACACTCACTGATTAAAGTTTCACTTGATTATGTTTATTGTTATATAGGTTGCTTCTATATTAAATAGAAAAGTAAAGAACTTGTTATTTTAGTAGAATAAGAGTAGACTTTGAAGTAGATGAATAATAAGCACATGGGAGTTTGTGGATACAAACTGAGAGTATGGCTACTAGTCCGTCATTGACCATTTGAACCTGTTGGATAATGCCAGCGTAGGGAGAGTGTAAAAGCACATGTTCAGGCACTTTGCGTACGCGCAAAGTGTCTTTTTGTGTATCTCCCACCATTATAGTTAGGAGATGAAAAGGATGAATATGAAAGAAATTAGTAAAGTAGTGGATTTGGTGAGAGAATCTAATCCGCTCGTTCATAATATTACAAATGTTGTTGTAACAAATTTTACTGCTAACGGTTTGTTGGCACTTGGAGCATCGCCTGTAATGGCGTATGCAAAAGAAGAAGTAGCAGAAATGGCTAGCATTGCTGGAGCGTTAGTATTAAATATGGGGACACTTCGTCCTGAAGAAGTAGAAGCGATGTTACTCGCGGGTAAATCAGCAAATGCGAACAATGTGCCAGTACTATTTGACCCAGTTGGTGCAGGAGCAACTTCGTATCGAACAGAAGTTGCGAGACATATTCCAGCCGAAATAGATTTAGCAATTATCCGCGGAAATGCGGCTGAAATAGCAAATGTTATTAATGAGAAATGGGAAATTAAAGGGGTAGACGCTGGTACTGGAAATGGCAATGTTGTAAGTATTGCAAGGCAGGCAGCAGATGAACTAAATACAGTTGCGGTCATTACTGGAAAAGAAGATGTTGTTACAGATGGAGAGAGAACTATTGTTATTCGAAATGGTCACCCTATTTTAACGAAAGTTACGGGAACAGGTTGTTTACTAACTTCTGTAATAGGAGCATTTGTAGCAGTGGAAAAAGATTATGTAAAAGCAGCAGTAGCCGCATTAACGTTTTATGGTGTAGCTTCGGAACTGGCAGCTGCTAAGGCGGTAGAAAAAGGGCCTGGTAGTTTCCAAATTGAATTTTTAAATCAATTAGCGAATACAACTTCAGGTGATATTGAGAAGTATGGGAAGATTGTGGAGTTAGAGTAAGAGGGAGTGAAAGAAATGGCACGCATTGAAATAGATAAAATGTCTAAGCTATTGCAAGTGTATTTTATTATGGGAAGTAATAACTGCACGAGGGATCCTTTAGCTGTATTGAAAGAAGCGTTAGATGGTGGAGTGACAATTTTTCAGTTTCGCGAGAAGGGGGAAGGTTCTTTAATCGGAGAAGATAGAGTGCGCTTTGCAAAAGAATTGCAGACGCTTTGTAAGGAATATAGTGTTCCTTTCATTGTAAATGATGATGTAGAATTAGCCATTGAATTAGATGCAGATGGTGTTCATGTTGGACAAGATGATGAAGGAATTACATCTGTTCGTGAAAAAATGGGAGATAAAATTATCGGCGTATCTGCTCATACAATTGAAGAAGCACGTTTTGCAATCGAAAATGGAGCGGATTATTTAGGTGTTGGTCCTATTTTCCCAACGAGTACGAAAAAAGATACGAAAGCGGTTCAAGGAACGAAAGGATTAGCTTATTTTAGAGAACAAGGAATTACAGTGCCAATCGTTGGTATTGGTGGGATTACAATTGAAAATACAGCGGCAGTTATAGAGGCGGGTGCGGACGGTGTTTCAGTTATTTCAGCAATTAGTTTAGCGGAATCTGCGTATGAAAGTACGAGAAAATTAGTTGAAGAAGTAAAGAGAAGTTTGTAGGGAAGGAAGTGTAGTATTTTAAGTGCTACATGAAGAAATAGACTGCCCAAAATTTAAACAAATATTTGATTAAAAAAGCACAAACCTTTTTAAATAAAGGTTTGTGCTTTTTCTTTAAAACATAATTGAAATTAAGAGCATTCCAATTCCGATAGAAGTAAATGTTGCAATTAGGCCCGGAATCATAAAACTATGATTTAATACGTATTTACCGATACCTGTTGTACCAGTACGGTCAAAGTTAATGGCAGCAACGATTGTTCCATAGTTTGGAATGAAGAAATATCCATTTACTGCAGGGAACATCGCAATCAGTAGCGCTGGTGGAATACCAAGAGATAGTCCAAGTGGCATTAAGGCACGAACTGTTGCTGCTTGGCTGTACAGTAAAATAGATAGAATGAATAGTGCGATAGCAAATAGCCAAGGTGCACTTGTTACTAAATGCTGAATCGATCCTTGAATCATATTTAAGTTTCCATTAAAGAAAGTATCTCCCATCCAAGCGATACCGAAAATAGCAACAACTGCTGTTGCTCCTGCTTTAAAGACGTTACCAGATACAATGCTTTCTACATTTGGTTTACAGAAAATAATAATAAGAGCCGCGATAGTTAACATAACCATCTCAATTGTGTTCGGCATGGAAAGACGGGCTAACTTCCCATCAACTATCCATCCTGGACGAAGTGCTTCAAATGAACCAAGAAGTACAACAAGGAAGGTTCCTACAAGGAAAAGGATAACTGATAATTTTGCGCCCTTTACACCTACAAATTCTTTTTTCTCTTCAAGCTTAGGAATTAATCCTTCTTTTAATCGTTTTAAGTATCCAGGGTCTTCATTTAATTCTTTTCCCATCTTACTAGCAACAAATGCAGCTATCATACAAGCGATGAAAGTAGAAGGGATACTTACTTTTAAAATATCTAATAAGGTGATTTTATAGTCAGCTAACATTGCTAAAAGTGCAACTGTTGCAGCTGATATAGGACTAGCTGTAATTGCTTGTTGGGAAGCAATTACGGCAATTGACATTGGTCGTTCTGGTCTAATTCCGGATTCGCGAGAGACTTCAGCGATAACAGGAAGTACAGAATAAGCAACGTGACCAGTTCCTGCACAAAGTGTAAATAAATAAGTAACAATTGGAGCAAAGAATGTAATGCGTTTTGGATTTTTTCGTAATGCCTTTTCAGCTAGATGAACAAGGTAGTCCATTCCTCCAGCGGCTTGCAAAGCACCAGCAGCTGTAATTACTGCCAAAATCATAAGCATTACATCGATAGGAGGCGCCGTTGGTTGTAAGTGGAAGACAAAAACGAGTATTGCCATACCAACTCCACCCATTACTCCTAAACCAACTCCGCCTAGGCGTGCACCAATAAAAATACAGAGTAACAAGGTAAGAAATTGTAGCCAAAACATGATAAACTACCTCCGAAATTCATTAGTTAAGATATATTCGAATAGTTTAATTTGAATGAAAATTAAATAAATACCCGAAGAAATCCTTGTTATTTATACATTTTTTATTATATAACATAAAAAAAGTAACATTCACGTACTTTTTGAAATTATTTTGAAAAAGCAATTCATTAAAAATTTGTATTTATATCTCTAAATAAGTAGACATTTTGATTTATATGTTGTAATCTTTGAAAGAGAATAAATTAATTCTCATAGAACTCCCATATCGTTCAACTCGTTCAGCGAGAAAGGCAAACTGATGGAAACATGAGGACGCAAAACTACAGGAGCTAAGGTCGAAAGGCTACGCTAGCCAGTTACCGGACGGATAGGGTTGGTCTTGGCCAATGCTTTTACATTGGCTTTTTTTTATTCTCGAACATATTGAGAAACATTTTCAAACAAAATATTCATATATTTTGTTTTTTTGTTTATGTTGATTAAGGAAGGTGGATATTAATGAAAAAATATTGGCATAAGTTATCGTTCCTTCAAAAGAACGTCTTATTAACCGTATTAGTTATTTTGACACTTGTTGGAAGTATGGGTGCATTAAGTTTCAACATGTTTCAAAATAGTATGATGTCTTTATTTGAAAGGCAGTCTATTGAAACAGGAGAAATAGTATTGAAAAAACTGGATGTAGAATTAGTTAGAGACATGGCGAAAGATCCTACAGCCGAAAAAGTGAAAAAAGAAAAGTTAACAGAGAAATTAGATGAAGTATCAAAAGAATTGAAAAGCGTTGGACAAACGTATGTTACAGGAGCAAAGCCGAATGAAAAGCGAGAATTACAACTCGTTGGTTTGACTACAGAGTTAACAAATGCGTTTCCTATAAAGCCGGGAGATTATTATGAACAACCCGCTCATTGGATGAAGGCATACGATAAAGTGATTGATACGAAAAAGGCTCAAATGACAGAAGTATATGAAGATGAAATAGGTTCGTGGGTGACAATATTAGAACCAATTACAGATGGAGAAAACAATATTGTTGCAATTATTGCGGCTGACTTAGATGCTTCCATTGTTCCTATTACAAAAGAGAAGTTTATGATACAGGGCTTACTCTTCATCATTATTTCATTAGCAATTGCGACTATTACTCAATTCTTTATCGTGCGTCACTCGCTAGCTCCATTAAAAGATTTAAGAGAAGGGTTACGTAAAATTGGTGAAGGTGACTTAAGTATTAAATTAAAAGAAAGACCAGATGATATTGGAATTATTAATGTTTATTTCAATAACACGATTGAAAAATTTAAAGGGATTATAGATAAAGTAAGGCAAACTGCTGAGCAAGTTTCTTCTTCTTCACAAGAATTGTCGGCGAGTACAGAGGAAAACAGCATGGCAGTTCAAGAGATTGCAAGTTCTATTGAAGGTTTAAGAGTAGGGGCACAGTCTCAAAAAACTTCAGTACAACAATGTTTAGGAATTGTACATGGAATGGAAGATAAGGTAGAAGAAATAACTGGGGCTGCAAAACAAGTTGCGGTTGCTTCTGAAGGTATGGAACAACATTCAATTGAAGGTAATGAAGTGATTGGACAAATTATTAATCAAATGAGTTTAATCCAAAATGCAGTACAAGATTTATCTTCCATCATTTATTCGTTAGAAACAAGGTCAAAAGAAATTAGTGATATCGTAACTGTAATTACAGGTATTTCAAATCAAACAAATTTATTAGCTTTAAATGCTTCTATTGAGGCTTCACGTGCTGGAGCAGCTGGAAGAGGGTTTGCAGTTGTTGCTGATGAAGTACGAAAATTAGCAGAACAAACGGAAGCGTCTGCAAAAGATATAGCGAAATTGATTGGTGAAACACAAGCTGAGACAGAAGATGCTGTAGTTTCCATGCAAAAAGGTTCAAAAGAAGTAGAAACTGGAATTTCGCTTGTTCAAAGTAGTGGAGATTTCTTTGAAAAAATCTCAAAATCAGCGCAATCTGTTACAGATCAAGTAAAAGCTGTTTCCGGTAATTCGAGTGACATTTTACAAAATAGCCAGAATATTGTTCAAGTCGTAAATGAATTATCACATATTGCAAATACTTATGCCAACAGCAGTAGTAATGTTGAAGAAAGCATGAAAGAGCAAGAAATATCAGTACAAGATATTGCAGAATTAGCGACTTCTTTAAGTTGGCTTTCTCAGGAATTACAAGAGCTTATTGGTGAGTTTAAAAGCGAATAAGGAGAAAGTTCAATTCTAATCAAGGGGGTATCTCCGCTACTGATTATGAATTGAACGAATCTGCCCTTTAATAAGGGATGAAAAAGGTGTGAATTTTCACACCTTTATTATATTTAAGAGAGGAATTTACATAAATATGAAATTAGCAATTTCTTATAATGAGATGGTAAAAGAATTTTTAGGAAAAGTAGAAGGAAGTATTAAAATACCTAAAGATGTGCAAGGAACAGAACTTAGGATAAAAAGGAAAACGGAACTGTTTTCAAATTTGACTCACATTGTAGATTTAATAGGAGCGACTGCAACGTGGTTATATCATATTTCTAAAGAAAAACATATTGTCGTGCTTTATCATGTAAGAGGAAATTTATTTCCAATTACTATTGAAGTTTCTAATTTTCTCTCCTATGAAAGTTTAAATTTACAAATTGAAGAGCAACTGGAGCAAATTAAAGAAATGAATGAGGAAGAAATAGAAGAGTTTCAAAACGGTAATACATTATATGAAATGTCACCTATTATTATTGGTGAAACATATTATGAGCTAAAAGACACGAATACATTACAATTTGTATTTAGTAAAAATATGCAAAGTGTAGAAATAATATTTAATAGTGTTAATTGGAAAGAGACAACGATTACTCGTTATGCACAACAAATAC